>DASYTI010000221.1 GCA_036002485.1 Candidatus Methylomirabilota bacterium
GCGAGCACTGCTCCCCCTCACCCTGCCCTCTCCCCCATTGGGGGAGAGGGATTTGAAGGAAGCTCATCCCTCTCCCCCGTCGCGGGGGAGAGGGTAGGGTGAGGTGGCCGTACGATGGGAATGATCCGTTCATAGTTACCAGTAATGAGGAGACAACGATGAGCGCACGCCGTCCGCCCGCAAAAGCTTCGAGAGCCGCCGCGGCGACCAGCAAGCCGAAGAAGTCTGGAAGCCCCTACGGCTACCCTTTCTGGGACTGGGTCGCGAAGGAGGATCCCGAGTATGTCAGCGCCAGGCAGCCGTTGAGCGACCTGTCGATCGGGGAAGGCAAGGAGCTCTCCGTCAAGCACCGCGAGATGGTCATCATCGGAATCCTCGCCTTTCGCGGCCGGCAGGAAGGGGTCGTGGCCCACATGCGCCGGGCCATCGCGCACGGCGCGACCAAGCGCGAGCTGCTCGAGGCCATCCAATCCGCCGCGGTCCCGGGCGGGGGACCGACGTTCAGTAGCGGCGCGCAAGCTCTCATGAAGCTCGATCTGGAAGGGGCATTCGGGAAGACCTGATCATGAGCGAGACCACCGGCTCGTCGTTGCCGCTCGAGGGCATCAAGGTCGTCGAGGTCGCGCAGGCCCTCGCCGGTCCCTTTGCCGGCGAGATCCTCGCCCACATGGGCGCCGATGTCGTGAAGGTCGAGCGCCCCGAGGGCGACGAGGCGCGCGGCTGGGGTCCGCCCTTCACTCTGGGCGGCGGCGCGACGTTCCACGCTGTCAACATGAACAAGCGCTCGATCGTCCTCGACCTGAAAGACCCGCGCGCCATCGCGTGGCTCAAGGAGTACGTGACCCACGCCGACGTGCTCGTGCAGAATCTTCGCCCGGGCGTCATCGAGGAGCTCGGGCTCGGCCCCGACGTGCTGCTCGAGCTCAACCCTCGGTTGATCTTCTGCTCCCTGTGGGCCTTCGGAAACGGCGGGCCGCGCCGGCTGCGCCCGGGCTACGAGCCGATGGTGCAGGCCTTCGCGGGGCTGTTCAGCGTGAATGGCGGCGAGGAAGATCCGCCGTCGCGCTTCGGGGCGCCCGTGCTGGACCTCGGCACGGGCATGTGGGCGGCCATGGGCGTGCTCGCCGCGCTCCACCGGCGCGCGCGTACCGGCCGCGGCGGGGTGGTCGACGCCTCGCTCTTCGAGACGGCGCTGGGCTGGCTCACCGGACACATCGCCGGCTACAAGTTCACCGGTGATCTGCCGTCACGCGAGCGGACGGGCTCCCGGCGCCTCGTGCCCTTCCAGGGCTTTCAGACGAAGAACGGGACGGTGGTCATCGCCGCCGGCAACGACCGCCTCTTCGCGAAGCTCGTGGCTGCCCTCGGCTATCCCGAGTGGGCCACCGACGCGCGCTTCGCCAAGAATGCCCAGCGCCGCGCCAATCGCGAAGAGCTGATCGTGGAGATGGAGCGCGTCCTGACCACGCGCACCAAGGGCGAGTGGATCGACATCCTCGAGGAGGCGGGCGTGCCGTGCGCGCCCATCCAGGACCTCCGCGAGATGCTCGCCGAGCCGCAGACGGCGGCGCTGGGATTGCTCCAGCATGTCCCAGAGCTCGATCTCGACCTGATGAGTCTGCCCGTCTCGTTCGACGGGCGGCGGCCTCCCGTTCGCCGCCGCGCTCCCACGCTGGGCGAGCACACCAAAGACATCGTCGACCTGCCTCCCGCCACGAGCTGAGACGTCGATTGATCCTCGTGGATCACGCGACGAGGACCTTCGACACGCCCACCGGTGATTTCACCGCGGTGCGCGACGTCAGCTTCAACGTCGCGCCCGGACGCTTCGTGAGCCTGGTCGGTCCGTCGGGATGCGGCAAGACCACGCTGCTCGGGATGATCGCCGGGCTCGTGCCCCTGAGCGAGGGGCGCGTCGTCCTCGGCAGCCGGCCCGTGGCGGGCGGGGTGCCGCCGGACATCGGCTATCTCTTCCAGCGCGATGCCCTCTTGCCGTGGAAGACGGCGCTCCAGAACGTGGCGCTGCCCCTCACGATCCGCGGCCGGCCCGCTGCGGAGGCCCGGTCGAAGGCCGTCGAGTGGATGCACCGCGTGGGCCTGGCGGGGTTCGAGGGCTACTACCCGCACCAGCTCTCGGGCGGCATGCGCAAGCGCGTCTCCCTGGCCACCACCCTGATCTACGGGCCCGCCGTCCTCCTCATGGACGAGCCCTTCAGCGCGCTGGACATCCAGACGCGCAACATGATGGAGAACGAGCTGCTGGACCTCTGGGCGGAGACGCGCAACACGGTGCTCTTCGTCACCCACGACCTCGAGGAGGCCATTGCGCTCTCCGACGAGGTGATCGTGCTCACGGCCGGGCCGGGACAGATCAAGGCCAGCTATCCCATCCCCATCACGCGGCCGCGCAATGTCATCGAGATCCGCTTCCGGGAAGAGTTCACTCGGCTCTACGAGCAGATCTGGAATGACCTCCGAGATGAAGTCCAGCAAAGCTACGCGCGCTCGACTCGGCTCTGACCGGGCCCGCCGCCTGGCCAGCCGTTTCGTGCTGCTCGTGATCCTCCTCGGGGGCTGGGAGGTGGGCGCGCGGACCCGCGTCATCGATCCGTACTTCGTGAGCCTGCCTTCCGAGATCTCGCGGACCATCGGGGGCTGGATCGCCAGCGGCTTCATCTACGTCCATCTGTGGGCCACCATCCAGGAGGCGGTCATCGGTCTCGCCCTCGGGATCGTGGGCGGAGTGCTCGTGGGCGTGCTCTTCGCGTTCTCGCCGTTTCTCGCCGAGCTCTTCCAGCCGCTGATGGTAGTCTTCAATGCCATGCCGCGGATCGCCCTCGCCCCGCTCTTCATCGTGTGGCTCGGGATCGGGCTTGCCTCCAAGGTCGCCATGGTCGTGAGCCTCGTCTTCTTCATCATCTTCTTCAGCACCTATGCCGGGCTTCGCGAAGTTGACGTGAACCTGATCAACCACGTGCGGGTCATGGGCGGCAGCCGCGGCGATCTCGTGCGCCACGTGCTCTTCCCCTCGGCGCTCACGTGGATCTTCGCGAGCCTGCGCACGTGCGTGGGATTCGCGGTGATCGGGGCCATCCTGGGCGAGTACCTCGGGGCCGATCGCGGCATCGGCTGGATCGTCCAGTACGGCGAGTCCCTGTTCAATTCGAACATGGTTCTCTCCGGACTGATCGTGCTCATGGCCTTCGTGGCCGTCCTGGACGCCTCGCTCGGCTGGCTCGAGCAGCGGTTCTCTCACTGGAAGCAAAAACCCTTGTGATGCAGGCTGCTGCTGCCGCGCGAAAGTATCCCTCTCCCCCATCGGGGGAGAGGGCAGGGTGAGGGGGCAAGCGGCCGCGCGCATCTGAACAGTCGCTCGAGTTCTCAACAACGGAAAGGAACATCGCGATGAAAACGCTGATCGCTCTCGTGCTCGCGCTTGTGTTGCTGCTGCCGACCCTGGCGGGGTCGGCGGGGGAGCCCGTCACCTTTGCGTACTCGCAGCTCGGGCTGCTCGCGCACCTGCCCTGGTCCGTGGCCCTCGGGCAGAAGTACTTCGAGGAGCAGGGTCTCGAGCCGAAGGGCTTCAACTTCGAGAGCGGGGCCAAGTCGATTGCCGCCCTCATCGGCGGCTCCGCCGACTTTGCGGCCAATGCGCTCGAGCACGCCATCAAGGCCAAAGCCCAGGGCAAGGATCTGGTCTACGTCTTCTCGAGCACGCGGCTGCCGGGGTTCGGGCTCGCGGTGGCCACCGCCCACAAGGGCGAGATCAAGACCATCGCCGACCTCCGGGGCAAGCCCGTCGGCGTGTCGGGGATCGGCGCCGCCTCGCACGTGCTACTCGACTACATCCTGAAGCAGAACGGGGTCGATCCCAAGGACGTCAAGGTGCTGGGCGTGGGGCTCAGCACTTTCCCGCCCGCGCTGGAGGGTAACAAGATCGTGGCGGGGATGGCCGGCGAGCCCTTCTTTGGCCGGATGATCGCCAGGGGCACGGCCTTCTCCATGGGCAATCTCTCCTCGCTCAAGGAGACGCAGGCTATCCTGGGCGGCGAGTACACTTTCAGCGGCGCCATCACGCGGCCCGACATCATCCAGAAGCGGCCCCATCTCGTTCAGAAAGTAGTGACGGCGCTCGTGAAGGCGAGCCACTTCATCCAGACCAAGTCGCCCGAGGAGATCGCCGCCGCCGTTCCCGCCGACCTCGTGGGCGACCGCGCCCAGTACATCGAGTCGCTGCGGGCGAGCCGGGAGATCTACGCGCCGAACGGGCTGGTGAGCCAGAGCGGCGTCGAGGTCCTCATGAAGTCGCTCGATTCGTTCGGCGTGTTCAAGCCGGGCCAGAAAGTGGACGTGGCCAGCACCTACGACATGACCTTCGTCCGGCAGGCGATGAAAGACCTGAAACTACAGTGAGGGCGACGCCGTCGGGTACCGGTGTTGCTCAGCGGCGGAAGCGTTAGAGTCCGTGCTTGCCGCCGGTGGCCGGGGAGATGTTGGATTGTGAGACCTGACCCTCAGCGGGCTCAGGGGGACGTCCGCCGAGGAATGCTCCGAGCAAATCGAAGGCATCAAGGCACACCTCGCGATCCAGGACGAGCATGGCGCCGGTGTAGGTGACGGCGCCCACGAGAACCAGCTGCGCAAGAGGCAGGACGCGTCCGCTCTGGCCGAACACCGCATAGTGCTTTGCCGTGGACACCAGGGTGTACATGAACAAGCTGGCCAGGATCGGGCGCGCCATTGTTCGCAAGATATCCGTGACGAGCACTCCCGTCAGGGACTGGGCATACGCGATGGAGGCGAGAAAGACGAGCGGGTAAACGAGGGCCCACGCGAGGCTGAGCCCCACCGGTCCCCACTGCGCACCAACCAGAAACGCGATGGGCATGCTCAGCGCCCCGATCAGGAAGGTTGAGGCGCTGGTGTTCGGCCGGCCGACGCCCCACAGAAAGGGCTGAAACGCGTTCATCAACATCCTCAGGGGCATGATGAGGCTCAGCAGTTGCAAGGGCACGGCCGCGGCTTGCCACTTGGGCCCGAGGAGAAGCGTCGTGAGTTCGGAAGCGATGCTTGACATGCCGAGAAAGAACGGGAAGGCGAGAAGACTCATCAGCCGAGTCACCGTCAAGAGGGAGGAGCCGGCTCCGGCGGGATTCAGCTGAGTCTTGGCAAACGCGGGGAGGGCGATGGAATTGATCAATCCCGTGAGCTTGTTGATGGGGAGCGACGCGAGATCATTGGCGACGGCATAGTACCCGAGCAAGATGTTTCCGAAGAGCTTGCCGCCAATGAATCGATCGGAATCGGCCAAGGTGAATCGCAAAGCACGATCCACGGTGGCTGACCATCCGAATCGCAGGTCACTTTTCATTCCCTCGAGCGAGAAGCGCGGCCAGCACAGGGAGCGTTGAGCGAAATTCAGGCCCGCCGTGCGTATGGCGGTGGTGGCCAGGGACCCCCACACGAGGGTCCACACGCCGAAGCCGGCGCGGGCCAGGGTCAGGGCGATCAGGCTGCCGGCCACGATCGTCACCAGCTCCACAATCGATCGACGCCCGAACTTGATGTCTCGTTCTAGTTGGGACTGCGGAAGGGTTTCAAAAGCCAGCAAGACAAACTGGAAGCTCAAGATCCGAATGAGGGCGGTCAGTCTCGGCTCGCCATAGAAAGTGGCGATCCCGGGCGCGACGCCGAGCGCGATGAAGAAGAAGAGAAGATTCAACACGATGACCAGGCCGAAAATCTGTGCACGGAGGCGCTCGCTCACGTCTCGCCTCTGCACGAGCACGGCATCCAGCCCGGCCGTATTGAGCAGATAAAAGAAGGCTAAGGGAACGCTCGCCATGGCCATGAGGCCGTAGTCGTCGGGGGAGAGAATGCGGATCACGTAAAGGGTGATCGTCCAGGAGATGAGCTGTCCCACGAATTTGGACAGGATTGTCCACCGGAGGGCGATCAGGACCCTGGTTCGAAGATTCACATCGTCGGGGACAAACGGGCCCGTCTGAGCGGGGGCCGGCGAAGGCTTACTTGGCGTCTGCGGTGTCAACATTGTTTACACAGCGACCCTGAACGAGATTCTTGGCGATGATCGTGCAAGACCTGCGCCAGTGTCCGACGATTTGGCACGTCGTGCTCCAGTGAACGCGATCATGGACCGAACCTCCGCCTCTCGACATTGACGGGGCCCTGATCGGGAACGGTCAGAATGGCGAGGTCGCCGTACTCCTCCGGCGCGGTGCCGGTGCCGCCGAACTGGTGATAGACCGCATACAGATTGCCGGTGACGTTGCCCACGTACACCACGACGCCGCCCGCGTGCCTGGACAGAATCTCCTTGGCGATGTCCTTGGCCTCGAGGACGCTGACCCGCGGGGTGACCGTGATCTCGACGCCGAGATGTGCGGCCAGGGGCCGGACGGTGTCGAGATTGCGAGTTACGTCCGGGCTGTAAATCGCCGTGATGCCCATACCGCTCACTGCCCCCACCAGGGCCTGCGCGCGTTCTCGGCCCTTGGCATTGAGCTCCGTCGATTCGTCGCGGTCCGCATGGCGGAGCAGGATCACGGTGGTCGTGGTGCCGGGCTTGGAGCGCAACGGGCTGGCGGCGCAGCCGCTGACGAGACCAGCCAGCGTGATCCACAGAATCAACTGAACCCGTCGGTCCTCTGATCGCATCGTGCTTCTCGTGAACATTCATTCCTTCCCACGGCCCGGTCAGCTGAAGGCGAACGCGCGGGCGGGGTTCTCCACGAGGAGACGCCGGAGCCCGGCGTCGTCCAGGCCTTTAGCCCGGAGGCGCGGCACCACGTTGACGAGAAGGTGATGGTATCCGTAGCCCCCGTACTTCACCAGCGAGGTCTTGTAGGCGATGTCGTGGGACATGAGGATCCGATCACGGTGGCCCGCCTCGATCAGCGCCAGGACGTGGGCCATCCGCCCCCCGTCGTTCGGCATGTCGAAAGCCGGGTGGTACGGGTAGTAGGAGTTCTCCAGCCCGAAGAGATCGTACTCGAGCCAGAGGCCGCTCTGGGCGAGGTCGATCACGGCGCGGATGTCGGCGATGGTCCGGCAGATGTGGCACATGATGGTGCGCCGGAGGTCGCCGCCCTCCTTCTCGACGAAGTTGGCGATCTCCATGGGCGCGTGCGGACTGCGCCCGGGGTGGATCATGAGGGGCGCCCCTGTCTCGCGCTGGGCGATGACGGCGGCGCGCACGACCTTCTTCTCATTGGCGGTCCACGGCCACGTGCAGCCGATCTCGCCGATGAGCCCGGAGCGAACGCCGGTGTCGCCGACGCCCACCGTGATGTCGGCGATCATCTCGCGGGCGAGCTCGTCGACGGTCAGGTTGTCCATGTGGGGCGGATGCGAGGCGGCGACGTAGTAGCCGGCGCCCATGACCACGTTGAGGCCGGTGGCGCGGGCGATGCGAGCGAGGGCGAGCGGATCGCGGGCGAGGCTGCGCGGCGTCGGATCCACCACCGTCCGGCCGCCGGCATCCTTGAAGAGGAGGATCTCGTCCTGGGCGACCTGCTCGTCCACCAGGCGGAGGTTGTCGAGGTTCGCGTTGAAGTTCTGGCGCACCCAGCCGAGGTTGGCAAGGCAGACCGGCTCGCGCGAGCGCGCCTTGTCCCTGGGCGCCGTCGGCTCCACGAACATCACCTCGAAGTCGATGAGCAAGTGCTCGTGGGGCAGCGTCACGCCGATCTCGTCCCCCCTGATCGACCCCAGCACTGTCTGCACCCGCTCCGAGAGTGGACTCGGCATTCGTCATTCCTTTCCGCCGGCGGGGCGATTAGGCTCCGCCCCGCTCGTCGATGCTCCCGTCGATCTTCTTGACACTCCTGCCAGACCATTTGTCGGCACGCCTTACCCTTTTCTCGTCTCCGAACCTTCGATTCGAGTCTCTCCCCGCATTTAGGAGGCAAGGGCGCGTCCAATCTCTACAAACCTGTCGGGCAGCTTTACGATATTGCCATCCCGGATGGTTGTCCGTCCAGAAGTGGCCAGAATAATTGGCCTGGTGTTGATGGCCTTCTAGTTGCTCCTGAGAAGCCCATGCTTCCGCATGGCGTCCTCTGGCGTGAGCTCAAGACACACGCCGATCATCGGGGTGAGCTGACGGAGCTGTTTCGTGCGGAGTGGCAAGACGGCCCGGCACCCGTCCAGTGGAATTTTGTGCGCTCCCAAAAGAACGTGCTGAGAGGGGTGCACGTACATCCACGGCATGACGACTACCTGATTGTTCTTGAGAACCGCATGGTCCTTGGTCTCAAGGACCTGCGCAGGGATTCTCCCACCCATGGCTGCGTGTCGATGATCGAGCTGAACGGGGAGCGTCTTTCCGCGATTCACATTCCGCACGGCGTGGCGCACGGGTTCTATGTTCCCTCGGACGCGCTGTATGTCTACGCGGTCAGCAGCTACTGGGACGTGCTGGACGAACTGCGCTGCCGCTGGGATGATCCGGAGCTGGGGCTGAGGTGGCCGACCGATTCTCCGGCACTGTCTGACGCAGACACCACGGCGGGAACGCTCAGCGCGATGAGGCGCGATCTCGAAGCTCGTATGCGAATCGCGCCAAGCCCCCGATAAGTGGAAGCGACAACAACTTTTTGCCAGCGCGAAATTCCACGGAAGGGGTAAGGCCGCCCAGGGTGGCCTCGACTCGCGCGCACTCTCGCACGAAGCGCTCGAGGGCCTGTGTGGTCAAATCCGCGCCGGTGATGCGCCTGCGTTGGTCCTCCAGTTCTTCGGCCCTTTCCGTGGTGGTCATGTCCTTGCGTGTCGGTGCCGGAAAACACAGGACGGTGGGTCGCACCGCGCTCTTCGCTCGGCAGCCCGGATCGGCAAGGAACTGCTGCCACATGTAGAGATCCGTCGGGGTTTCCGGGGGCGTGGTGCGCCATCCGTATGGCAGGGTGCGGTACCTGTGTAGCGTATGCGCCGCGCACGAGAGTGGGATGCGGTTGATGCCCGACAGGATCAGCTGCCTGAAATAGTCCTGTTCCAGATCGACCGTCCACGCCCCCAGCCCGGATCGCCGGTCCCAGTACAGCGGTAACGCGTTGGCGAAATCACAGGTTTCCAGCAGAGCGAGCATCGTTTCCACGTGGTCCGGCATCCACAGGTCGTCGTCAGATAGGTAGCACACGATCTGCCCGACGGCTTCTTGCAGGGCTTCTTGGCGCAGGATCTCGCCGTGCCGCGGCGCTTTGGGACTCTCAAAGAGGCGGATGCGGGGATCCAATTGCGCGACGGACCGTACGACGTCGCGGGCAGCGGCTGGCATGCCGTCGCCGACGATGAAAATTTCGATATCTTTCACGGTTTGCGTCAGCGCGCTGACGACGGAATGGCGTATCGTCGGACCGTGGTCATGGGTGGGGATGAGGACGGTGGCCTTCACGGATGATGTGTTTTCGATGCCGCGTCGGCCATGGCCCGGAGTCTGTCGATGACCTCCACGACTTCGGCGCCCTCGGCCGCGCTGCTCTTGGGGGCGGGGCCGCCTTCGAGATGACCGACAAATGCCTCCAGCTCTCGGTACAGCGGCAGGTCGCCGCCGACGGGTCGCGTCTCGATGACCGGCGCGCCGTCCGGACCGTGACGCATGATCTCCACATGCCTATCGTATCCGTCGGCAAGCACGGCCGTGCCCTCCCGTAGGTGAAGGCGGACCTCGCGGCGTTTCTTGGGATAGAGCTCCGAAACCTCCAAGCGCAACCAGGGATCCGATCCGAGAATTGCCGATAGAGAGCAAAGGCCGTGAGAGCTGGATTCGGCGACAGCCGCCCGCGGCTCCGGGATATGCCCCAGGATCTCGAGCGCGATGGATAGGTCGTGCGGGGCGAGTATCCATACGGCATCGACATCGGCATGCGGGCTGCCCCAATCGAGCCGACAGGTACTGAGACCGATGACCGGTCCCAATTCTCCGGAATGCGCGATATCTCTCAATGCCTCGATGCCGGGGTGATAGCGCCATTTGTCCATGACAAAGAGGCGATCGGGCAACTCTGCCGCCAGTTGCTTGGCCTCCTTGGCATCCGGCGTCATCGGTTTCTCGACGAAGATGGGAATGTGGCGCGGCATCAGGCGACGGATGATCTCTCCGTGCCAAACGGTCGGGACGGCCACGACGGCGCCACCCACCGCGGGCAGGTCTTCGACACGGTCCCAGAAAGAGGCAGCGCCCCCTGCCATGGCGAGCTCGCGCGACGCCGTGGAAGTGGCGGCGACGTGCACCTCGCAGTCCAGGGAAATGAGATCCCGCAAAATATGGACGCCCCAGCGGCCACATCCGATGAGCGCGATGACGCGTCTTGGCTTCATGAGCAGTTCGAGCATAACAAAAGCGTCTCGGTCTGAACGCGCAGAAAGCGATGCGGTGCTCGAGAGAGGCTAAGAGCCGACGGTGCCCGTATCAGTAGCTAGGCGGGGAAGATCTACGTTCCTGCATCGACGAGGGAGAGCCAGTCGCAGCTAGACGCCGGCGACCAGGCTAGCTGTCGGATCGTGAGACCTGACCCTCAGTGGCACTGACCGAGGACTTTGCGCACTTCGAGGTAGGTGGCGGCGCCCACCCCCTCGACGCGCTCGAGGACCCGCGAGATGCGGTAGGCGAAATACCCCAGCTCCACGACCTCAAGCCCCACCCGGGCCAGCTTGGCGGCCAGGAAACCGTGCTCCATGATCATCGTCCGGATTGTTATTCGGTTCGATCGGTGTGTCAACGTCGACCATTGGATACGTTTCGGGTGCGGCCGTGACTGCTTGCCGATCGAGCGTATCCCCGCTACTCTCTGGGTCCGGAGGCTACCCCTGATGAAAATCGCCAAGGTCGAATCGCTCCACGCTGATGCCGGGTCACGCAACTTCGACTTCCTCAAGGTCACGACCGATACCGGACTCGTGGGCTGGAGCGAGTACAACGAAGCCTTCGGGGGTCCCGGTCTCTCGGCGGTGATCGACCGCCTGGCCCCCACGGTCATCGGCAAGGACCCGCGCGCCTGGGAGGCGCATGTCACGACCATGTATGCCCTCCGGCGGCAGTCTTCGGGCGGCGTGATCCAGCAGGGCATCGCCGCCATCGAGAACGCGCTGCTGGACATCAAGGCGCGCGCCCTCGGGATTCCCGTCTACGAGCTCTTCGGCGGTCCTGTGCGCGACCACATCCGCCTCTACTGGTCTCACTGCGGGACGTACCGCGTGCGCAACGCCAAGGAGCTCCAGATCCCGCCCGTCCGCACCCTCGACGACGTGGTCAAGCTCGGCAAGGAAGTGGTGGCCAAGGGCTATACCGCGCTCAAGACCAATGTGCTGCTGCTGGGGGACAACCCACGCACGTACACGCCGGGCTTTGCCCGCGCGGCCGAGGGGTTTCCCGAGCTCAACGCCGACCGCCACGTGGTGAGAGCCATCCGGGATCAGCTGGCCGCCTTCCGGGAGGGCGCGGGGCCGGACATGGAGATCCTCGTGGACCTGAACTTCAACTACAAGACGGAGGGCTTTGTCACCATGGCCCGGGCCATGGAGCCCTTCGATCTCTTCTGGGTCGAGATCGACACGCGAGACCCGAAGGCGCTCGCCTACATCCGGAGCCGCGCGCCCATGCCCGTGGCCTCGTGCGAGAGCCTGTTCGGACGCCGCGACTACCGCCCGTACTTCGAGAGCTACTCCATGGACGTGGCCATCATCGACACACCGTGGAACGGGGTGGGGGAATCGGTCAAGATCGCCAACATGGCGGACGTGTACGAGATCAACGTGGCCCCGCACAATTTCTATGGGCCGCTCGCCACCATGATGAGCGGGCACTTCTGCGCCGTGGTGCCCAACCTGCGCATCATGGAGACCGACCCGGATCAGGTCCCCTGGCACGACGAGCTCGTCACCGTGAAGCCCGACATCAAGGACGGCCTCCTCAACCTGCCCACGGGTCCGGGCTGGGGCACCGAGATCAACGAAGAGGTCGTGCGGGCCCATCCGCCCCGGACCGCCCGTTAGCGCGGTGACCTCCAGGCGGGATCCCGTTCTCCGGGCCGTGGCCTGCCTCCTGCTGGTCCTGATTCCGGCGGCTACCCTTGCCGCGGACGTCCCCTTGACCTCCGCCGAGCTCAGGCAGCGCGCGGCGGACATCGTGGTGGCGCTCAAGGAGTACCGGGCAAGCCTCGAGACGCTGCTGGCAATCTACGAGAAGAATCTCCCCAAAGCGATAGAGCGGCGCGATCAGCGACAGGAATTCTATACTCGAGGAATCGTCTCCCGCCGCGAGCTCGAAGAGGCCGAGAACGCCGTGACGACGGCCCAGCAGAAAATCGACGGTACCCGACGGGAGATTGCCGCCGTCGACCATGCCATCGCCGAGGCAACCACGGCCCGGACCCTGGCGGGTCTCTCGCCGCTCAGGAAGGGCGCGTTCGAGCAGACGGCGGTGTTGATCCGCTTCAATGGGGCGGCGGCCTGGTCGCTCAAGGCCGGCACGGCCAAGCTCCAGGAGTTCTTCACCGCGCGCTTCCACCATCCACTGCCCGTGAGCGCCTACGGCCAGACGCCGCTGCACGACCGCATGGGCTTCGACCACCGCGACGCGCTCGACATCGCCCTCCACCCGGACAGCATCGAGGGCCGGGCGGTCATGGACTACCTGCGGGCGGCCGGCATTCCCTTCATCGCCTCCTGGGGCGCCGTCTCCGGCGCGGCCTCGGGGGCGCACATCCACGTGGGCCAGCCCTCACCGCGGATCGTCTCGAAACGCTAGCACGGAGAAAGCGGACGGGCTCATCGCGAGATCCTCCAGCCGGCAATCGCCTCGGGGTTGACGCAGCAGGCGGGCGGCTCGCCGCGCCCGGCGGCCAGGATCTGCTCGAGGGCGAGCCGGAGATTGGCTCGGCGGCCCGCTTCGCTGTGGCTCACATTGTGCGGGGTGAGGATGAGCCGCTCGGGATCCACGTTGCGCAGCGAGCTCGAGGGCTGCAGCGGCTCCTTGATGAAGGCGTCGACGGCGGCCCCGGCGATCCAGCCTTCATCGAGGGCCCGCGCCACCGCCTCCTCGTCCATCATCTCGCCGCGCGCCGTGTTGATGAGCAATGCGCTCGGCTTCATCCGCCGGAGCTCCTTCTCGCCGATGAGACCGCGCGTCTCGTCGGTCAGCGAGGCGTGGAGCGAGACAACATCGGACTCGGCGAGCAGCGTGGTCAGGTCCACGAGGGTGGCGCCCAGGTCCTGGGCCACGAGCTGGGGCACGTAGGGATCGGCGGCGAGGAGCCGCACGTCCCAGTTGACGAGCCGTCGCGCCACGTGCGAGCCCACGCGGCCGAGCCCGACCAGCCCCACCGTCTTGCCGAAGAGGAATTCCCCGCGGTCCTGGCGCTGCGCCCATTCGCCGCGGCGGAGCTTGGCCTCGTTGTGCTTGATGCGCTTGAGCAGCATCAGGAGGAGCCCGATGGTCGCCTCGGCCACCGAGATGAAATTCTCCGGGGTGGGGCTATTGGCGACGAGGATGCCGAGACGGGAGGCCGCGGCCACGTCGATCTTGTCGGTGCCGATGAAGGGCACGATGACGAGACGGAGCCGGGGGGATGATTCGAGGACGCCGCGGCTGATGGTCTCGAGGTGAGAGGCGAGGATGATGTCGACATCCCGCGCGGCCTCGGTGAGCTCGGCCTCGGTATAAGCCTGGCGTGCGGGCTGATCGAGCGGGCGCCCGATCACCACCTCGTGTCCGGCCTCGCGGAGCGCCTCGAGCTCCTCGGGTGTCCCGCTCTGTCCCGTGGCCAGGATTCTCATGGCTTCTTGCAGATCACGTTGAGCAGGGCCTGGCGCTTCTCCTCGCGGACGACGCGGAGGGCGCGCTGGAGCGCCGCCGCGAGGTCGGCGGGATCCTCGACCCGCTCGCCATGCCCGCCGGAGGCGCGGCAGATCATCTCGTAGTCGGGGGCGGGCTCCAGCCGGGTGAGGGGCATGGAGTCCGTCTTGACCGCCCAGCCGTCCTTGGCATGGGTCTGCACCGCGCGCTTGACGGCATTCCATGTCTGGTTGTTGAAGACGACGAAGAGCACGGGCAAGTTGTGGGCGCGGGCCACGAAGTGCGCGGCCGTGGGCGCGCCGAAGATGTAGGAGCCGTCGCCGACACAGCAGATGACCGTGTGGTCGGGCGCGGCCAGCTTGGCCCCGAGCGCGGCCCCGAGCCCCCAGCCCAGCCCTCCCGAGGCCGGGGCCCCGAAGTAGCTGCCGGGCCTCGTGAAGCGGCACTGGGTCACGTCCAGATCGTATTCATTGACCACCATGCTCTTGTCGTCCACGAGATCGCCCACGCAGCGCGAGAGCCAGGCCATGTCGATGGGCGAGTCAGCCGACACCGCCTTGGCGCGGGCGGCCGCCGCCTGCTGCCCGCGCGCGTGCTCGGCTTCCCAGCGCGTCCGTCTCTTCGCCCGGCTTGCCGCATCGACGCGGGAGGCCACGGCGTCGGCGAGGGCCGCAAGGGTGAGACGCGGGGTGCCGGCCAGGGCCAGATCAGTGGGGAACCCGCGGATCGGGTAGCGAGAGAAGAGCGGATCGATGCCGAGGTGGATGATCTTGGCCTCGGGCCTGGGCCGCTTGAGGTTGGGAAACCACGGTACGTCCGACTCGACGACGAGGATGGCATCCGCCTCTTCCAGATGCGGCGCGGGATCAAAGCCGCCGTGGAGAGAATGGTCCTGGGGGAAATTGACATAGGTGTGGGCCTGGTCGAAGACGGGCGCGCCCAGCGCTTCCGCCAGGGCCACGAGCGCGGGCACGGCGCGCGAGTCGCGCCCGGCCGCCTTCACGATGATGAGCGGGTTGCTGGCGGAGGCGAGGATCTGCGCGGCCTCCGCCACCACCTCGGGGGCGGGAAGCACGGGGCCCGGCGTCACCGCGCGAGCCGGATCGGCGTATTCGAAGGTCTCGTGCCGCTCGGCCAGCACCTCGCGCGGCAGGGTCAGGTACACGGGCCCCTGCGGCTCGGCCTGGCTCAGCGTCAGCGCGCGGTCCACTACGGTCTCGAGCTGCGCGAAGCCGCGGAGCTCGTAGTCCCACTTCACGAACTCACGGACCATGGCGGCCTGGTCGAAGGATTCCTGCGCCCAGTGGATGTGACGGTCACGGCTGCCCGAGAAGCCGTATTCCGTGATGGGATTGCGTCCGGCGCTGAAGAGCATCGGCACGTTGCACCGCGCGGCATTGATGATGCCGCCCACGGCATTGCCGGCGCCCACGATGACGTGGACCATGACGGCTTGCGGCCTTCCCGTGACCATGGTGTAGCCGTGGGCCATGGCCACGGCCGGGGTCTCGTGCGGAATGGTCAGGGGACGCGGGCTCGTCTGCCCCTGGGCGCCCCGCTTGGCATAGGCCTCGATGAGGGGCGCGAAGTCCGTGCCCGCGTTGGCGAAGAGATACTCGATGCCCCGCGCGGCGAGCAGCTCGAGGTAGGCCTCCGCGGTGCTCTCCACTGCCGCTCGCTTCACCATAGCTGGCCTCCGTGGTCTCGGATCGGTGAGAGGAGAAAACGAGACGAGAGTAGCCCCGGGTCGCCGCACGGTCAAGGACCCCTCGGGTGGCTGCGCGGCTGCAGGCGCGATGTCGCGATAGTCTCCGCGCTTCGACTACTATGGGGTCCGGGCTCCATGGTCGAATAGCTCGGGCCGGCTGGATTGAGGAGGGCCCTTCAATGGACACGGTTCCCGAAACGAGATACGCGCGAAGCGGGGACTACCATATCGCGTACCAGGTGGTCGGGAACGGTCCCTTCGACCTCGTCTTCGTGCATGGGTGGATCTCCCACATCGAACACCTGTGGGAAGAGCCAAGCTTGTCGCGCTTTCTTCGGAGCCTCGCATCGTTCAGCCGTCTCATCCTGCTCGATAAGCGTGGCACGGGGCTGTCTGATCCAGTGCCGTTGAATCAGCTCCCCACCCTGGAGGAAAGGATGGATGATGTTCGCGCCGTGCTCGACGCGGCGGGCTCCACGCGGTCGGCGCTCCTCGGCACATCCGAAGCCGGCGCATTGAATATCTTGTTCGCCGCCACCCATCCGGAACGGACCACCGCCCTGATTCTGCTGAACTCGTACGCCAGACTGGCGTGGGCCCACGACTATCCTTGGGGCATCCGCCCCGAGGAGGCCGAGGGTCTGCTCAGAGGGATCGAGGCTGAATGGGGTAAGGGGGTCGCCTTTGAAGCGCTCGTGGCCAGCCAAGCGGATAACGCGGCCATGAGGAGTTGGTGGGCGCGGTATCAACGACTGGCGGCCAGCCCCGGAGCGGCGGTAACTCTGCTCAGGAGCGCATTCGAGACGGATACGCGCTCGGTGCTCCCCGCCGTCACGGTGCCCACGCTCATCTTGCATCGGGCCGGCGATCCCTTTACCACGACCGATCATGGCCGGTATCTTGCGGCGGAGATCAAAGGTGCGAAATATGTCGAGCTGGTTGGCCGAGATCATCTCTTCTTCTCGGAGAATGCCGACCATCTGCTGGCGGAGATCCAGGAGTTTCTCACGGGGGTGCGCGAGAGCAGCCAGAGCGAGCGCATCCTCGCGACGGTGCTCTTCACTGACATTGTCGGATCGACGGAGCTTGCTGCGAGGCTCGGAGATCGTCGTTGGCGCGACACGCTGGATCGATACTATGCGACGGCGCGAGGCGAGCTGAACCGGTTTCGAGGTCGGGAGATCGACACGGCCGGCGATGGATTCTTCGCGTCTTTCGATGGCCCCGCCCGGGCCATCCGGTGCGCACACGCCACGAGCGAGGCGGCCCGGAGACTCGGCCTGGAGATTCGGGCCGGTGTGCACACCGGCGAGTGCGAGGTGATCGGAGACAAGGTCGGCGGCCTTGCCGTCCACATCGGCGCTCGCGTCGCCGGAAAGGCGAGGAGCAACGAGGTGCTCGTTTCGAGCACCGTCAAGGACCTGGTCGCGGGCTCAGGCATTCGATTCGAGGACCGCGGCGTCCACGTCTTGAAAGGCGTGCCGGGAGAATGGCGGCTGTTTGCGGTTGTCGCACCACAGTAACCGGCAGGCGAACGCGGCGTGATACCATGGCGAGCGATGTCCGGGTCCGCACTGCTCGGGAGGCTCGCCGTGCCATGGCTCCTCGCCCCGGCGCTGATCATCCCGCTTCTCGCGGCGCAGGCCGCGGCCGCCGACCCCGACACGCTCTTCAAGATCCGGCGCGCCGGCACCATCGCCATCGGCTATAGCGAGGCGGCCAAGCCCTTCTCCTTTCTCGGACCTGACGGCAAGCCGGCCGGCTACTCGATCGATCTCTGCCGGGAGATCGCCGCGGGCGTCCAGCGGGATCTGAATCTCTCCAAGCTCGAGATCAAGTGGGTCAAGCTGCCCCCGGACGCCCGCATCTCGGCCGTGGTGAGCGGGCGCGTGGACATCGAGTGCGGCTCGACCACGCGCACACTCTCGCGGGAGACCCAGGTCGACTTCACCAACCTGACCTTTGTCGATGGCGCGAGCCTGCTCGTCACCGAGAGCTCGGGTATCAAGCGTCCGGTGCACCTCGCGGGCAAACGCATCGCGGTCGTCCCGACCACCACCACGGAGCGCGTGCTCGGGGAGACGCTCAAGCGGCTCTCCATCACGGATGCCACGCTCTTCGCGGTCAAGGACCACCCCGAGGCCCTGATCGCGCTCGAGAACGGCAAGATCGACGCCTATGCCTCGGACCGCGTGATCCTGGCCGGGCTGCGGACCACCGCCCGAGATCCCGGAAAGCTTGTCGTCCTCGACGACTACCTCTCCTACGAGCCGTATGCCTTCGTGGTGCGGCGCAATGACTCGCCCTTCCGTCTCGCCGTCAACCGGGTGCT
The DNA here is from genome assembly GCA_036002485.1 of Candidatus Methylomirabilota bacterium. Lineage (NCBI taxonomy): Bacteria > Methylomirabilota (SeqCode) > Candidatus Methylomirabilota bacterium. The sequence goes on from DASYTI010000221.1 coordinate 17,854, forward strand.
CGCGCGCCTCTACCGCTCGGCCGAGGTCGTGCCCATCTACGAGAAGTGGTTCGGGCCCATGCCCGAGGGAGGCCTGATCCCCGCCGTCTTCGCGCTGCAGAGCGTTCCGGAATAGCCGGAATGGCCGACGAGCGGGGACGCTGGACGGGCTTCTGGTACGGCCTCACGAGCGCGGTCAAGATCCTCTTCTGGCTCATCCTCCTCGGCGTGATCGTCCAGCAGGTCTACGGGCCCAGCCGGCTCTCCGCCAAGCGCGCGCAGGTGCTCAAGCAGTTCGAGCAGGAGCGAAAGTCGCGCGTCATTGCCCTGATCCACCGGCAGGAGGTCGTGAGCTTCTTCGGGGTCCCCGTGTCGAGCAGCATCAGCATCGAGGACTCGGAGGCGGTCCTGCGCGCCATCCGGCTCACGCCCGAGGACCAGCCCATCGACGTCATCCTCCACACGCCGGGAGGACACGTGCTGGCCGCCGAGCAGATCGCCAAGGCGCTCGTGGAGCGCAAGGCCAAGGTCACCGTCTTCGTGCCGCACTATGCGATGAGCGGCGGCACCCTCATCGCCCTGGCCGCCGACGAGATCGTGATGGACAACAATGCCGTGCTCGGCCCCGTGGATCCGGTGGTGGGCGACATGCCGGCCGGGTCCATCGTCCGCATGGTCCAGGCCAAAGGGGTGGCCGGGGTGAGCGACCAGATGCTCGTGCTCGCGGACGTCGCGCAGATGGCGCGGCTCCAGGTCGCCGTCTTCACCGCCGAGATCCTGCGCAAGCACCACCCGCCGAGGAAGGCGGTCGAGATCGCCACCGTGCTCTCGGAAGGGCGGTGGACCCACGACTTTCCCATCATCGTGGTGACCGCGCAGCAGCTGGGCCTGCCCGTCACCACCAAGATGCCGCTGCTCGTCTACGACTTGATGGATCTCTATCCGCAGGGCGGGAAGAACCGTCCCTCGGTGCTGTTCGTCCCCCTCAAGCCCGGCCCGGCCGAGCGTCCGACGCCGGCCGATTCATCCTCGCCCGCCCCCGGCCGCTGAGCCGGCGGGCCCTCAATCGTCCGCGCCGTGGCGCCCGCCGTGGTAAGTTTTCCGCCATGGCCGTGATCGAGACCAATCTCGACGGCACGCGAACGGAGTACTTCGAGCTCGAATGCTCCGAGGCGACCCTGCTCGCTTTGCTGCGCGAGCTGTTCGAGGAGCACTGGCCCGAGGTGATCTTCGGCCCGTGCATCGAGGGCGCGGTCTTCGAGGGCCGCTTCACCTCGCGGCCCAGGGTCTCGCTCCTCGACGGCTATGTCACCGCCCAGGTGGACGGCGACGAGGGCTGGCACTTCCACCTGTGCATCGGAGAGAACCGGGGGACCGCGCGCCTCCCGACACCGCCGGAGCTGGCCGCGCGGCGCCGATGCGCTCGCGCCGCCTTCTTCCGCGGCCTCGACCGGGCCGGCCGCCCCGGCTCCTGGGGCGTGCGCATGTGGAATGGCGCGGGCGAGCAGATGATGACGGTGTTCCTGCCCAATCCCTGGATCGATCCGGAGAGCCGGCGGTATGTCCGCGAGCCCGACTGGTCGCGCCTCGCCCTCTGGATGCGACTGCGCGAGCGCTTCGCGGGCGTGCCGTCCGAGCCGGCGCCGGCCCATGCCGAGCCGCCGGTGACTCACTGAGCCACGTGCCTGCCGGAGCCTTCACCCCGCTCGAGCTTCGGCGTCTGTCCGCCCTCAAGACTCCCCGGGGTATACAGCGCGCGCTGGATGCCATGCCCTACCACGCGGCCGGCACGGCGTGGTCACCGCGCCGGGTCCTCCGCGGGGGCACCGCCCATTGCCTCGAAGGCGCGATCTTCGCGGCGGCCGCGCTCCGCGTGCTCGGCTTCCCGCCGCTCCTCCTCGATCTCGAAGCCGTCCAGGACACGGATCACGTGATCGCCGTCTTCCCCCTGCGCGGGCACTGGGGCGCCATCGCCAAGTCCAACTTCTCAGGCTTGCGCTACCGCGAGCCCGTCTACCGGAGCGTACGCGAGCTGGTCATGAGCTATTTCGAGGGCTATATCAATCTGCGCGGGGAGCGGACGCTCCGCGCCTACTCGCGACCCGTGAACCTCGCCGCGTTCGACCGCCGCCGGCCCGGCTGGATGGTCTCGGAGGCCGACCTCTGGTGGATCCCCGAGCACTTGCTGGTGGTTCCGCATGCGCGGCTGCTCACCCCCGCCATGGAGCGGGCCCTCACGCGGGTGGACCGCCGCTCGCTCGAGGCCTCGCTCGTGGGCCATCGCCCGCACTGATGGCCCCAGGAGCGGAGAATGGCCTCGGAGGGGGCGTCGACCGCCCCCTCCGAATTTTCGTCCGTCAGACCCGGGCTTCGAGCACGAGGTTGAACGGGGTCTCCGCGGCACGCCGGAACCGTGTGAATCCGGCCTCCGTGGCGACCTTCTTCAACCGGGCTTCACCAGCCTGGGCCCCGAGCGCGGCCCCCACTTCCTGCGACAGCGAGTTCGGCGTGCAGAGCATCGTCGACGCCGCGTAGTACATCCGTCCGACGGGGTTCAGGTTCTCCTCGAGCCGGTCGTAGGCAAACGGCTCGACGAGCAGCCACGTGCCCTGGGGAGCCAGGGACTCACGCACGTGGCGCGCGATGCCCACGGGATCGCCCATGTCGTGCAGGGAGTCGAAGAAGGCCACGAGGTCGTAGCCGGTGCCCGGATAGTCCTTGGCGCTCGCGATCTCGAATCCGACGCGATCGCTGACCCCCTCACGCTTGGCGGCCTCTCGCGCCCACTCGATCGAGCGGGCATGGTAGTCGAAGCCCACGAACCGGGAGGCCGGAAACGCCTTGGCCATGAGGATCGTCGAGGACCCGTGACCGCAGCCGACGTCGGCGACGCGGCCGCCCTTCGCGAGCTTGGCCTGGACGCCTTCGAGGGCCGGGATCCAGGTCGGCACGAGGTTGACGGCGTACCCGGGGCGGAAGAATCGCTCTGTACCTTCGAACAGTCCGGGGTCGTGCTCGTGCCACCCCATGCCCTTGCCCGAACGGAAAATCTCGGTGATGCGAGGCTCTGACTTCACGGTCGCCTGCGCCAGCACGAAGGCGCCGGGCAGGTCGGCATCGAGGAGGGCCAGCGCCTGCTCCTCCGAGAGAGAGAACTGCGCGGTACCGCCCTCGTAGGTGACGTAGCCACCCGCGGCCATCGCGGAAAGCCATTCGCGAATGTACCGCTCGTGGGTTCCCGTCCGCTTCGCCAGGTCTGCCGGTGTGGTCGGCCCGAGCTCGCGCAGGGCGCGGAAGAGTCCGAGCTTGTCGCCGGTGACCATGAGGGCCGCGTGGAAATTCGCGCCGATGTCGACCACGGCGCGGCCAAGCAACGCGTGGAGCTTCGTCTGATCGATCGCCATGAAGGACCTCCTTAGGGTAGGGATTCCCGAGATGGATCGCGTGCGGCCACCGTGAGGGCATGCATCGAGCCGGCCGTCTCGTCGGTCAACTCCTCAGCGCAGGCCACCCCTCGCCTCCCACGACTGCTCCGGCTCCGCGCCAGGGGCTGTGGTTACCGTGGACTCCTGAGGGACGGGAACCTGATGAGTCCCGATCTTCAGGGAGGCAACGCCGAACAGGATGATCGTCACCAGGCTGCCGATTGCGAGTCGCCACCACAATGCCCGCATGTCCGTATCCTCCTCGTTGCTCTCGATAGTCCGAACGCTCTCGAGCGACGAGTCCCACTTCCGACGGGCTTCGCGAGGTCTTCCTGCGGCTCGATTCATAAGTGGCGGAGTTTCCAGCAACAACAATGCCAAGCGGCAAGTCCGCGAAAAATCCCGAGATCGAGCTCGGCGTTTCGATGGGCATAGGGCATCGTGCCCTGCGTCCGAAAGGAAGGACCCGGGCAGGGAGGAGGAGACGACGGGGAGGCTTCAGAGGCGGGCGGACTCCAGCAAGGCCACGTCCACGCGGGTGTCGTTGTAGCAGGCGCCGCCGCAGATATCGGCGTGGTGGCTCGGGGCCAGCGCCGAGACGGTCTGGCCATTGTCGCTCGTGCGGAACCAGGCGCCCTTGAGGGAGGAGACGACGCCCGGGCGCACCGCGTCCGTGACCTCGAGGGGCAGATGCACCTCTCCGAGATCGTTCCACACACGCACCCTCGCGCCGTCCGTGAGGCCCCGCGCCCGCGCGTCGTCCGGATGCATCTCGAGGGGCGGCGTGGCGTCGCTCGCGGGCAGCCCGCCGAAGGTGGACGTGGTCCGCTTGTCCGAGGCGGGGGTGATGAGAATCAGCGGGTAGCGGTCCTCGAAGGGCCGGAAGTCCGGCAGCCGCGCGCCGTACTTCTGCTCGAGATAGCTCGAGGCGAGCTCGACCTTGCCCGAGGGTGTCGCGGGCATGACGTTCTTGAAAAGGAGGGCCTCCTCGCCCTCGATCTGCATGGGGAGCGCGCGGTCCGTCGCGATGCGGCTTGGCGGCACGCCGCCCAGTCGCGCGTCGGTGGCGTCCATGGCCTCGTCCATGAGCTCCCCGTCGCTAGCCGTGAACATGGATTCCGTGAAGCCGAAGCGACGCGCGAGCCGGCGGAAGATCTCGGTATTGGGAAGCGACTCGCCTACGGGTGGGATCACCGGTTCGGCGCGCTGGAGCCAGTGCTGCCCATAGGCCGCATAGAGGTCGGCGTACTCGAAGTGGCTCGAGGCCGGCAACACCACGTCGCAATAGGCCAGGCTGTCGGTCATCACCACGTCGATGCCCACCGTGAAGAGGTCCTCACGCTCCAGGCCGCGTTTCATCCGGTTCTGATCCGGGTGCACGATGACGGGGTTGTGGTTGTAGATGAAGACGGCGGTGATGGGAGGCGAGAGCGAGGTGTCCAGCAGATGGCGCCCCACGTCCACGATGTTGAGCGTGCGCGTGCCGGGGGGCACGAGATCCGGGCGCTGGAGGCGCTGCGGCGTCTTGGGGAAGGCGAAGCCCGCGCCATTGATGCAGCCGCCGCCCGGCACGCCCCAGCTCCCCACGAGCGCGGGCAGCGCGAAGATCGCGCGGATGCCGCTGCCGCCATTCTGGTTGCGCTCGAGTCCATTGCCCACGCTGATCGCCGCGGGGGCAAGCGTGGCGTACCACTCCGCGAGCGTCTGGATCTGGCTCTCGGGCACCCCGCAGATCCGCGCGGCCTCCGCGGGCGGATAGTGCCGGGCCCGGGCCATGAACTCGTCGAAGCCCTGCACGTGTCGCCCGATGAAGCCGAGGTCGAGGGCGCCTCGCCGCTCGAGCTCGGCGGCGACGGCCCAGGCCAGGACCACGTCGGTGCCCGGCTTGAGCGCGATGTGCAGATCGGCCTGCTCGGCGATCTTGATCCGCTTGGGGTCGATCACGACCAGCTTGGCCCCGTTCCGCTTGGCCTGATTGACGATGGGCATGAAGTGAAGGTTCGACCACGTGACGTTGTTGCCCCAGGCGATGATGAGCTTCGAATGCGCGGCCTGCTCGGGCCGGATGCCCGGCACCGCGCCATAGGTGCCCGTCCAGGCCTCCGTGCGGATGCCGCCGCACAGCGGCTTTCTGTCGAGGAGGGTCGCCCCCAGGCGATGGAAGAACCGCAGATCCATCGAGGCATAGGCGAGCATGCCGTGCGGTCCCGCATAGTTGAGGGGCAGCACGGTCTGCGGTCCGTGGGCGGCGATGGCGGCGGTCACGCGCGTGTGGATGAGGTCGAGCGCGTCCGGCCACGTGATGCGCTCGAAGCGTCCCTCACCCTTGGGCCCCACCCGGCGCAGCGGCGTCATGAGGCGGCCCGGTCCGTGTACGAAGTCCGGATACGAGGTCTGCACCTTGGTGCAGAGCACGCCCGCGGTCAGGGGGTTGGCGCGCGAGCCGCGCACCTTGACGACACGGTCGTCCTCGACCGTCACGGTGAGGCTGCAGGTGTCGGGGCAGTCGAGGGGACAGACGCTCGGTTTCTCGGCGATCATGGGACCTCCCGGGTCTTGCGTATTGTACCTCGGCGGATCGCTCGGGAGCTCGTCGGCGGCGGGAGCTCTACCTCAGTCCGAAGCCGCGGGCCATGAAGCTGGCCACGAAGACCATGAGCACCACCAGCGCCATCTCGACGTGATTCAAGATGTAGAGGGCACGCGCCCGCGAGGTGTCCGGCGTCTGCCCACGGCGCAGCTGCATGCGCCAGCGCATGAAGGTGGCCATAGGCGAAGTCTCGAGGAGAAGGACGGCCACGAACAGCGCCATCTTGGTCCAGAAGAGCGGGGACGCGAGATAGAACTGGCTGCCCTTCTCCAGCCCGGCAAAGGCTCGGAGAAGACCCGTGACGACCCACAGCACCGCCGCGATGCCCCAGACGGTGTCGGCGGCGAAGAGCTGCCGCATGCCCTCCCGGTCGAGCGGTCCCTTGAGGGCCCGGCCGCGCAGGTAGAGGGCGGGCAGGCCGAGGGCCAGCGCCAGCACGTGGAGGGCGGAGACGACGGCCGATGCCATCTAGAGCTCCGGCTCTTTCTGGAAGCCCACCTCTAGACCATCTTGTACTTCTTCTCCGCGTCGGCCGTGAGCGCGATGCCGTGGCCGGGCCGGTCGGAGATCCGGAAGGCGCCCGCCTCGCACTTCGGCATGCCCTCGAAGAGGTCGGCGGGGACCCAGTCGATCCACTCCACGAGGAACGAGTTGGGCAGGGCGGCCGCGACGTGCAGCGAGAGCTCGTGGACGACATGGGGCGAGAGGGCGACCTGGTGCGCGGCGGCAAGCTGGCCGATGCGCATGGTCTCCGTGTAGCCATTGGCGCGGCAGACGTCCGGCATGAGGTAGCGGGCGGCGCGTCGCTCGATGAGCTCGCGGAACTCGAAGCGCGTGTAGTTGTTCTCACCGGTGGCCACGGGGATGCGGATGGCGTGAGCCACCTCGGCGCAGGCCGCGAGGTCATCGGCGAGGGCCGGCTCCTCGTACCACACGAGGTCGAGATCCTCGAGGAGCTGGGCCTGGCGGATCGAGCTCTGCACGTCGAGCTTCTGGTTGACGTCGACCATCATCCTCACGCCATCTCCGAGCGCCTTACGCACCGCCTCCACCCGCTGGCGGTTCACGCGCGGGTCGGGATGATGGACCTTCATCTTGTAGTAGCGACAGCCGGCGGCGGCGTACTTCCTGGCCTCGCCGACGAGGTCGTCGATCGAGTACGAGCCCCAGCCGCCGCTGCCGTAGGCGTCCACGCGGTCCGTGGTGGCGCCCCACAGCTTGGCGAGGGGAAGGTTGGCCGTCTTGCCGGTGAGATCCCAGAGCGCGATGTCGAGGGCCGAGAGGGCGTAGCCGGCGATGCCCACGCGGCGGATGCCACGGTCCGCGCGATACATCTTGTCCCAGAGCCGGCCCACGAGGAGCGGGTCCTCGCCGATGAGGAGCTCGGCAAGGCGGCGGGCATAGGCCTCGACGGCCTCCGAGCCGCTGCCCCCGAAGACGAGCGAGTAGCCCAGCCCTTCCAGGCCTGCATCGGTGTGGACGCGGGTGACGACCAGGCGATGCTCGGGCAGGTCGAGGGCGATCGGCCTGGTGGTCGGGACGCGGAGCGTGAACGTGTCGATGGCGGTGATTTTCATCGGTAGGGGCCCTCTCCGGTCAGCCCTGCATGAAGTTGTTCAGCTCAGGCGTGGACAGGGAGCGGTCGAGGTAGCCGAAGGTGCCCTTGTCCTTCACCTCGCGGGCGGCGTTGACGAGGCCGGACATGGCTTCCCGATAGAGCGAGGTCGCGAGGCTGATCCGCTTGACCCCGGCCGCCGTCAGCTCGGCCACCGTGAAGGACTTGCCCTTGATGCCGACCATGAAGTTGAAGGGCTTCGAGATCGCGGCGCACACCGCCCGCACCGCCTCGAGGTCGGGCAGGCCGGGGGCGAAGAGCACGTCGGCGCCGGCCTTCTCGAAAGCCTGCAGGCGCTTGATCGTGTCGTCGAGGTTGGGATTGCCGCGCAGGTAGTTCTCGGCGCGCGCGGTCAGGGTGAACGGGAAGGAGAGCGCGCGCGCCGCCTGCACTGCCGCGGCCACGCGCTCCGCGGCCAGGCTCAGGTCGTAGAGCGGCTTGTCCTTGTCACCGGTCGCGTCCTCGATGGAGCCGCCGACCAGCCCCACCTCGGCGGCCAGGCGAATCGTCTCGGCCGCCACGGCCGGCGCGTCGCCGAAGCCCTTCTCGAGATCGGCGGAGACGGGTAGTTCGGTCGCCCCCACGATGGCGCGGGCATGGGCCAGCGCCTCCTCGCGCGTCACCTTGCCGTCGCGACGGCCGAGGATGCCGGCGGAGGCGCCGCTGGAGGTGGCCAGGGCCTCGAAGCCGAGCCCGGCCAGGATCCGCGCGGAGCCCGCGTCCCAGGGATTGGGAATCACGAATGCGCCCGGCCCCTGGTGGAGGGCCCGGAAGCGTGTGGCCTTGTCGCTCTGACTGGTCGCCATGAAATTACCTCCGTCTCGAGAAGATGGACTTGCCGACAATGCCACGAAAAGCGGTCTTCCGGAAGGCGAGCAGGGGCGCCACCGCGCTCACGCCTCGTATTCCTGCGCGGCCTCCAGCAGGACCTCGCCGTCGCCCTCGATGGTGAGCGTGATGAGGTTGGGTCGGCAGCAGACCGCGCAGTCCTCCGTGAATGTCTGCCGGCGCCCCCCGCTCGGATCCACGAAGACGTCGTTGTCTTCGCCGCAGAACGCGCAACTGTACGTCACGCCGGTCATTGTACGCGCTATGATGGCCGGCCAGGAGGGACTCCGCATGATGGAATATGAGTTCGATCTTGTCGTAACCCACGCGATCAATGTGGTGGGGGGGTCTGGGGATGGCATTGTGAGGCGCAGCCGCAGGCGAGCCGAGCCAACTCTCAATCGGGAGCGGCAGGCGCCGCTCCCCCCCAGAACATAAATGGACGAGAACGTCATTCAGACGGCCACGGGACTCGAGTACGTCGAGATCGTCGAAGGCACGGGCGTCCAGCCCAAGCCGGGTGACTCCGTGAGCGTGCACTATACGGGCTGGCTCAAGAGTGGACAGAAGTTCGATTCCTCGCATGACCGCGGCCAGCCCCTGGTCTTTCCCCTGGGGCGGGGTCGTGTCATCAAGGGCTGGGATGAAGGCGTGGCCTCAATGAAGGTCGGAGGCAAGCGCAAGCTCATCATCCCCGCGCATCTGGGTTATGGCGATCGCGGCGCGGGCGGCGTCATTCCTCCCGGGGCCACGCTCATCTTCGAAGTAGAGCTGATGGGGGTGACCCCGGCGTAGGCCACGAGCCCGTCGTGCGCCCCCTCACCCTGCCCTCTCCCCCGGTTGGGGGAGAGGGATGAGAAATGCGGAAACCGCTCGCGAAGCTTCGCGCTACAGGATTGCCGTGTGAACCACGCGCCCTTCGGCGACCAGGGCCGCGCCGCGGCTTCCGTCCACGCGGAACTCGAAGAGCTGGCCTGCCCCCGCATTGCCTCTGAGCGAGCCCTCGACCTTGGCCGCCTGGGCGAGCAAGTCCTCCACCTGGGCGCGGAGCTTGCCGTCTTGCGGCTCCCGCGGCACGGGTTTCCGGTACGCTTCGACCGCGTGCGCGCGGAGGAGCTTCAACCACTCCCGCGCGAAGAGGCCGGGGTCATGGAAAATATCGAGGCCGGAGAGCGCCCCGCCGGCGAAGACGGCGGCGCCGTGAGCGCGGGCTGCCCCCGCCACGGCCTTGCTGAGGGCCTGCTCCACATCCTTGAGGTGCTTCTGGACCTCCCTGTCGTCGTAGATGGCCTGGTAGCTGCCCGTGGGTGAAGGCGGCGCCGTCGGGTTCGCCTCACGCGCGGCCTTGGCCGCCATATCCCAGATGCGGCTCTGGGGGGCCTGCCCGAGCAGCTCCTGCCGCAGCCTCGGCTGGGCCACGCTGCCCTTGCTCTCGAAGTCCTTCCGCCCTTCGTTCCAGCGCCCCTGCTCGACGCAGTAGACGCCGATGGGGCGCGGGCCGGACAGGGGCGGCAGCAGGATGTCCTCGCGCAGCACGCGATTCTGCTTGCCCCCGACCAGGATCTCGCCCGCGAGGAGAAGGACATAGCTCTTGCCGCGGTTCTCCACGACGAGCTCGGGCACCGTGGCCTGGGCCCGCTCCGTGATGAGGAGCGCGCCGGTCAGGCGCGCCTCGTCGAGCGTGGTGACCTCCAGAGGCGGAAAGGCCTCCTTGGCGTGGAGCCAGAAGATCTGGAGCGCGCCGTGGCTTGCCGACTGACCGACGCGCATGGCGCGCATCCAGCGCTGGAAGTCGTGGCTGACCTGGTTGCCGATGAACGGCTGCGTACCATCGGAAGGACCACTCTCGAGAACCCGCAGCCTCTGCTCTCCCCACGCCCATCCGGGAACCCCCATGGCTCCCAGAGCGCCCATGCCCCAGCCGAGAAAACGACGCCGATTCGTGTCCATGTTCCCTCCTGGCCCGGCCTTGGCCGGGCATTTACCGGCTTAGACCGGACCGGAGGGAGAAAGTTCCGGGTACGGGCTATTTCTTGGTCGTGGCCTGCTTGGCGATGATCTGGTCCTTGATGCCCTCATAGGTCGACTTGGGCAGGATCTTCTTCGACACCAGCTCGTCCTTTCGCTTGTAAGGGCGGCTCTCGATGATCCTTTTCGAGTAGGCCTCACCGATACCCGGCAGCGCCTTGAGCTCGTCGGCCGAGGCCGTATTGAGGTCGAGGAGCCCGGCTTTCTTGTCCGCGGGCTTCGTGTCGGACTTGGCGGGGGCGCTGGCGGGAGCATCCTTCTTGGCCTGAGCCCAGGCGTCGGGGGCAGTCAGGAATCCTCCGGCAATCACCGCGACCGCGAGCAGAGTCATCAGTCGGTTGAGCATGTGTGACCCTCCTTGCTGCGGCACGCTATGGTGCAGGCGGGACGACTGTCAAGCGGAGCTTGTCAAGGCTGAGGCTATCCTGTAAGCGTGAATGCACCTGTGCGGACCGATTTCCTCGAGGCCGACCAGGCGGGCATCCGCCGCGCCGCGGACATCATCCGCGCGGGCGGCCTTGTCGCCTTTCCCACCGAGACGGTGTACGGGCTCGGGGCCAATGCCCTGTCCGCGCCCGCCGTGCTGCGCATCTTCGAAGCCAAGGATCGTCCGCGCGGCAATCCGCTCATCGTGCACCTCGCCGAGGCAGCTCAGCTCGCGACGGTCGCGGCGGAGGTGACGTCGCGGGCGGCCGATATTGCCGCGCGCTTCTGGCCGGGCCCGCTGACCCTCGTGCTGCCTCGCGCGGCCGCCGTGCCCCTCGTCACCACGGGCGGGCTCGACACCGTGGCCGTGCGGGTGCCGGATCACGCGGTGGCGAGGGCCCTGATCGCGGCCGCCGGCGTCCCCATCGCCGCTCCTTCGGCCAATCGCTCGGGCCGGCCGAGTCCGACGCGCGCGGCGCATGTGCGCGACGATCTCGACGGCCGCATCGAGATGATCCTGGACGGGGGCCCCACGCCGGTCGGCATCGAGTCGACCGTGCTCGACATGACCGGGGAGTCGCCGCTGCTCCTGAGACCCGGCGGCGTTCCGCTCGAAGCGCTTCGCCAGGCCCTGGGCCCGGTGCGCGTCGTCGCGGGGGCGGATCACGAGGCCGCCGGCCGCTCGCCGGGCCTGCGCTATCGCCACTATGCCCCGCGCGCGGAGGTGGTCCTGGTCGATCCTGGGTCGGGCGAGACCGCCGTTCAGCCCTGGCTCAAGGCCGGTCGTCCCGTGGCGCTGGTGGCTCAGCGCCGCATCGCCCTTGAGCGCGCCCGACTCACGGTGCGGGTCATGCCCACTGATCTCGAAGCCTATGCGCGTGATCTCTTTGCGCTTCTCCGCGAGCTCGACTCCATCGGGGTCGAGGTCATCGTCGTGGAGGCCGTACCCGAAACCGGGCTCGGTCGGACCATCATGGACAGGCTGAGACGGGCCGCCGCCACCTCTTGACGCGGACGGCCCTTCTATCGTCTATACTTGGGCCGTGGCACCGTGAACGGTACGGGGCCTGGCAAGAGACACCCCAAAGAAGGAGAACTCCATGAAGCGATCGCTCGCGGTGATATGTCTGCTCGTGATGGCGCTCGCTCCAGTGCTCATCGTGACGGATGCGTGGGCCCGCGCCGGGGGCGGGAGCTCGAGCGGCAGCCGGGGATCGCGCAGCTACTCCTCGCCCGCCAAGCCTTCGCCCTCACCGAGCCAGCCGGCATCGCCGGTCGCGCCCGCTGCTCCTCAGCCGCAGCGGTCGGGCTGGGGCGCCGGCATCATGGGCGGGCTCGCTGGCTTCGCTCTGGGCGGCCTGCTGGGCAGCATGCTCTTCGGTGGCGGTATGGGCGGTATGGGGGGCGGCATTGGGTTCCTCGAGATCCTGCTCATCGCCGGCGGCGCCTTTCTCTTGTGGCGCATGTTCAAGAGCCGTCAGGCGCAGCCTGCGGGAGGCTATGGTCAGAGCTCGGGCGGACCCTCGTGGCAAAACCAGACACAAGCGTATGAAGCCACGCCCACGGCGCCCATGGCGGGGGCGACCGCCGGCGATCTCGACCGCGGACTCTCCTATATCCGGCAAATGGACGGCGGGTTCGATCCCGCCCGCTTCTCGGATCAGGCCTCGGACATCTTCTTCAAGGTGCAGGCGGCGTGGATGCAGCGCGATATGCGCAGCGCCTCCGCCGTGCTCACGCCGGACATGGTCGACACCATGCAGAAGGACTGCGACCGACTGCGCGCGCAGGGGCGGATCAACCGCCTCGAGAATATCGCCGTGCGGTCGGTGACGCCGACGGAGGCCTGGCAGGAGGGCGGCCAGGACTTCCTCACCGTGTGCTTCCTGGCCAGCCTGCTCGACTACACGGTCGAGGAGAGCTCGGGCCAGGTGGTGGACGGCAGCCGCAGCGAGCCGGTCAAGTTCGAGGAGTACTGGACCTTCACCCGGCCGGTGGGGCCCAATGCCTGGAGGCTCAGCGCCATCCAGCAGGCCTAGTCACCCGTCCTTCAACAGTAGCGAGCGTCCCGGCCGAAGTCCCGGCCGGGACGTTTCATTTGAGGATGCACCGTCGATGAGACTGACCCGGGAAGGAGAATGACATGAGACTCGCCGGCAAGGTGGCGCTGATCACGGGCGGAGCCAGGGGGATGGGACAGAGCGAAGCCAGCCTCTTCGCCAAGGAAGGCGCCAAGGTGGTGGTGGCCGACGTGCTCGAGGCGGAAGGACGGAAGGTTGCGGACAGCCTGGGCGGGGCCGGACGCTTCGTGCGCCTCGACGTGACGAGCGAGGCGGCCTGGGGAGAGGCCATCGCGGCCACCCTGTCGGGCTTCGGCAAGCTCGACGTCCTCGTCAACAATGCGGGGATCAGCGGGACCTTCGATCCGGACACCTTGAGCGTGTCCGCGTGGGATCGGCTCATGGACGTCAACGCCAAGGGGGTCTTCCTCGGAATGAAGCACGCCATCCCCCTGATGGAGAAGGCGGGGGGCGGCGCCATCGTGAACATCTCGTCGGTCTCGGGCTTCGTGGGCCAGAAGGGGATACACATGGCCTACAACGCCTCCAAGGGCGCGGTGCGGCTCATGACCAAGTCGGCCGCCGTGCAGTACGCCCGGAGCGGCATCCGGGTGAACTCCGTGCATCCGGGCGTCATGCCGGCCATGAGCACGTCCAAGGCCACCGCCGATCCCGCGTTCCGCGAGAAGATGCTTGCCGGCGTGCCCATGCGCCGCGCGGGCCGCGTCGAGGAGGTCGCCTACGCCGTGCTCTTCCTGGCCTCGGACGAGGCCTCCTACATCACGGGCACGGAGCTGGTCGTCGACGGCGGCTGGCTCGCCGTCTAGGGTGAGCTCCCGCAGGGAGGAATCACCATGCGCCTGAAGAGGAAAGTCGCCCAGCTCATCGAGCGCGAGCGGGTGTGCCGGGTGGCCACCGTGAACGAGAACGGCATGCCGCACCTCATTCCCGTCTGCGCCGTGCTCGCGAACGGGAAGATCTACTTCGGCTCCGGGAACGACGGGCGCAAGGTCAAGAATCTCCAGAAGAATCCCCAGGTGGCGGTGACGGTTGATCTCTACAGCGACGACTGGGCGCACATCAAGGGCGTCATGGTCCAGGGCACGGCCAAGCTGCTCGCGCGCGGTCCACGATTCCGGAAGACCCGCGACTTGCTCTACGCGAAGTACCCGCAGTACCGGACGGACGCGGCGCTGGCCACATCGGACTCGGTCATCGTGGAAGTCACGCCGACCGCGGCGTTCGACTGGGGGCTGGACTAGGAGCTCGGAGGGGGGCTCCGCCCCCCTTCCGAAGCCTCCCCCCGACGCAGGGCGAGCCGCAGGACGTCGCGGGGCTGGGGCCCTGCCGTCCGAGGCGAGCAATCTGAAGATTGCGCCGGCGAAGCCGGCGCTCGAAGCGGAACACTCCTTCTCGCGAAGGCAGGGGAACTACTTGGACAGAGTCCTGGCCGGCCCTGGAGATGTACTCGCGGCGGAGGTATATGGTGAGAGCATGAGCGTGGCGGGCCATATCCCGGACGTGCCCCACGGGCGGCGCCGGCTCTCCGACTGGCTCGAGGAGAAGCTTTTCGAGCGCCGGATCGTGCTGATCACCGGGCTGCTCGATGACGCGGCCGCCGCCGAGACGGCGGCCGCGCTCATCACCCTGGATGCTCGCGGCCACGAGCCCATCGAGCTCCACCTGGACAGCCCAGACGGCACGCTCGAGTCAGCCTTCGTCCTCATCGACACGGTCGATCTCCTCCACGCGAGGCTGCGCGTGCATTGCCGAGGCCAGGTCGGGGGCCCGGCCATCGGTGTGGTGGCCGCCGTCCCCCACCGCGTGGCGTCCCCGCACACGCGCTTTCGCCTCGTCCAGCCGACGGCGCGCTTCTCCGGGACGCCAGACCAGATCGCCGAGCAGAGCCGGCAGCAGCAGGAGCTGCTCTGGAGATTCCACGCGCGCCTTGCCCAGGTCACGGGCCGGCCGGCCGAGGAGATAGCCGAGGACATGCGGCGCGGCCGCGCCCTCGACGCGCGGGAGGCGCTCGAGTACGGGCTCATCGACGAGATCAGCGGCCGGCCATGACCCTCGGCGACGCGCCCGTCCAGAACTTTCTCGCGACCAAGCAGATTGCCTTGCTCGCCACCGTGCGGGCCGACGGAGCACCGCTGGCCATGCCCATGTGGTTCCTCCACGGCGCGGCCACCCTGACCATGATCAGCGTCGAGGGCACCCAGAAGGTCCGCAACCTGCGCCGTAACCCGCGCGTCTGCGTGGTGGCGGAGGCGGGCGGGGGCGGCGAGGACATCCGGGGCGTGACCGTGCTCGGGCGCGCGGAGTTCCTGGCCGACGGGCCCGAGCGCCGCGCGCTCGCCGAGCGCTTTCACGAGAAGTACCCGCGCCTCCAGCGCCTGTGGGGCGGCCGCGCCATGCCCGCGAACCGCGTCATGTTCAGCATCGTTCCGGAGCACGTGAAGAGCTGGGGGCTTGCCTGAGCACGTCTCCCGGCGGCGCGACGGTGCAGTTTCCTCTCGCCCCGATGAGCCTCGACATTGCCGGCCTCTTCTGACCTGCCCTCTGACTTGATCGACGCGATGGGCGGCCTCCTGCCGCCGCTTCTTCGAACCCTCGAGCGAGTCGTGTGGGTACAGCGGCACCTCTATCCGCCCCTGGCGGAGCGACTGGCCGAGGAGCTCGCTCCCAGCACGGAGGCCCTCGGGGAACCGCTGCGCGCCGTGGAGGCGCTCCCGTGCTCGGACGATCTCCGCTTCATGCGGGATCGGCTCGTCGACGTGGCGCGGCAGACCCTCGAGCTGGTGGCGGACTTCGTCGAGGCGGCCCGATCGCCGGGCGAGCCGATCGGCCTCTTCCGGGCTCTCCGCCGCTTCGCCCGCGTGCAGGAGGCGCTCTATCCCCTGGCGCCCGTGCTCGAGCCCGTGAGCCGCTGGTTCCTCGAGCCGGCGCGGCGCGACGACGACGCCCTCGTGGCCCGTCTACGCGCCGCCGCGCTGCGCGACGACGATACCCGGCGGGGCGTCTTGCATGCGTCGAACGAGCGCGAGGACCGGGGCGGATTCTCTCTCTATGTCCCGGAGCCGTCGGACGGGCCGGCGCCCATGCCGCTGGTGGTGGCCCTTCACGGCGGGCACGGCCACGGTCGGGATTTCCTGTGGAGCTGGCTGCGAGAGGGGCGCTCGCGCGGAGTGCTTGTCCTCGCGCCTACCTCTCGCGATCGGACGTGGTCGATCATGGGGGGCGAGGATGTTGACGCCGAGTCGCTGCGGCAGATGGTGGAGTCGGTGGCCGCGCGCTATCCGGTGGACCGCGCGCGCGTGTTGCTGACCGGCATGTCGGACGGCGCCACCTACGCGCTGCTGTGTGGCCTCGGCGAGGGCATGCCGTTCACCCACCTCGCTCCGGTGTGCGGCGTGCTCCATCCCATGCTGCTCGCCAATGGCGGCCTCGCGCGGGCGCGCGGCCGGCCGGTCTACCTGGTCCACGGAGCGCTCGACTGGATGTTCCCGATCTATACCGCCCAGCTCGCGCGCCAGGCCCTGCAGGCCGCGGGCGCCCAGCTCGTCTACCGCGAGATCGAGGATCTCTCCCACACGTACCCGCGCGACGAGAACCCCAGGATCCTCGACTGGCTGATGACCGACGCTACGGCTTGAGGATCACCCGCGTGGCTGCCGTGCCCGCGCCCTTGCCCTGCCACTCGGCGAAGGCGAAGGCCTTGTTGACGTCTGCGAGCGGGAAGCTGTGCGAGACGATCTTCGAGAGCGGGTACTTGTCCTTCGTCCGCACGAGGAAGTCGAGGGCGGCCGGCATGATCCACGGGTTGTAGTGCATGAGCCCCGTCCAGTGGATCTGCTGGGTGATGACCTTGGTGGCCGGGAAGGACACGGACTGAGGCACGATGTTGCCGATATCGACGAACTTGCCGTTGATCCGGACCATGTCGAGCCCCTCCACGGTGGCCGCCGCGATGCCCACGACCTCGACGACCACGTCGGCCCCGCGCCCGTCGGTCAAGTCCTTCACGCGCTGCACCCGCGCCTCCGGGGTCGTGAGCTCGTTCAGGTCGATGACGTCGGTGGCCCCGCACTTGCGCGCCATCTCCAGGCGGGGCGTCTGGCCGTCGATCGAGATGATCTTGGAAGCGCCCTTCTCGGCGGCCACGGCCGCGGTGTAGAGCCCGAGGCCGCCCGCGCCCTGGACGACCACCACGTCGCCGAACTTCATGTCCGCGTACTCGAGGCCGTGGAGCACCTGGCACAGGGCGCAGTTCACGGGCGGAATGGCCTCATCGGGCAGGATGTCGGGCACCTTGAAGACGTAGTGGCCGGGAGGCAGGAAGTAGTACTCCGCGTAGCCGCCGTCGCAGTACGGGTACTGGTCGAGGTTGAACTGCACGCTCCGCCGCTGGCGATAGGGGCAGGCGTGATGCTCGCCGCGCACACACCAGTAGCAGCGGTGGCATGGGTTGAAGAAGGGGAAGGCGACGCGATCGCCTTCCTTGAGGGGCCGCTGGAGCGAATCGGTCTTGATGCCCTGGCCCAGGCTGTGGACGACGCCCGTGAACTCGTGGCCGGGCACGCGCCGCAGATCTGGCCCCTGGTAGTTGCCGTCATTGCGCCAGTAGTGCAGATCCGAGCCGCAGATGGCCGCGGCGGTGTTCTTGATGAGGATGCCGCCGGGCTCGATCTCCGGGGTGGGTAGGGTCTCGAGCTCGAGCGGCTTTCCCGGCTGGTTCAGCACGACGGTCAGTCCCTTGGGCACGGCGGTCTCCTTCTCCGATGATCGGTGAGCGGCATCCCTCGAGACCCAATCCTAGCCGATCTTTGCGCGAAAGGGACGGTCAGTCATCGAACCGTGCCGGCCCCCACGTGGTGGAGGTCCACCTCCTCGTCGGCCAGCTTGGCGGGCTCGACGCGGACCCGGTCGCGGATCAGCTGCGCGACCAGCTTGAGCTCGCTCTCCGCCTTCGGATCCTCCGGATCGCCACCGCGGTTGAGCCCGACCGCCGCCCGCATGATCCCCTCCTGAAGGTAGAAGCCGAGGAACTTCCGGCTCTCCGTGCGGCCGCGAAAAACCAGAGCGTCCCAGCTGGCCGCGAAACCGACGTACTCGATCACGTGCTCGTACTGATCGGACCAGAACGAATGCAGGTAGTCGTACGGCTCCTCGCGGCCCAGCATCGATCGGGCGGCGGCACGGCCTTGCTGGAATGCGTTGTTCCAGTGCTCCACCCGCAGACGGCCAAAGATCGGATGCAGATGGTTGGCCACGTCGCCGGCCGCATAGACATCGGCCAGCGAGGTCCGGCACCGCTCGTCCACGAGCACCCCGTTGTCGACCGCCGCCCCGGCGGCCGCCAGCAGCTCACTATTGGGGGCGATGCCAATGCCGGCGATCACCAGATCACACTCGAGACGCCGGCCCTTCTCGGTACGCACGCGCTCGACCCGGCCCGCGCCTTCGAAGGCGGCGACCGAGTCCTCCAGGACCAGCTCCACGCCGTTGTCACGATGGATCGCCGCGAGCACCTCGCCCACTTCTTTCCCGAGGACCCGGGCCAGGGGCACCGGATGGCCCTCGACGGCGGTGATCTCGACCCCGAGCTGTCGGAGCGACGCCGTGACCTCGGAGCCGATGAACCCGAGACCGATCACCACGGCGCGGCGCCCGCTCCGAGCGGCGGCACGGATCCGGTCGCAATCCTCCACGGTACGGAGCTGGAAGATGCCGTCGAGATCGGCGCCCGGCACCGAGAGGGCCCGGTTCCGTCCGCCCGTGGCCACGAGGAGCCGATCGTAGCCGACGTGCTCCCCGCCCTCGAGCTCGACACGCTTGCGCGCCGGATCGATGCCCGTCGCCCGGATCCCCAGTCTGAGCTGGATGTCGTGCTCGGCATAGTAGGCCAGCGGATGGACGAGCTGATCCTCGAAACGCTCCTGGCCGCGCAGATAGCCCTTCGAGAGGGGCGGCCGGTTGTAGGGGGGCTGCCGTTCGTCCCCGATGAGCTGGACGTCGCCGTCGAATCCTTCCTCTCGCAGCGCGGCCGCCGCCCTGGCCCCGGCCAGAGAGGCGCCGATGATCACGATCCGCTGTTTGGCCATGCCATCAATCCCCTCAGACCTCACCAGGGCCCGCTACCTCGGCGGAGGCTACCTCTCAACGCGTCCGGAGCTTGACCAGGGGCAGGACGCCCTCCATCTCTCCCTTGATCACGGGGTGCTGGTTGCCGCCCACCGCGCGTGATTTCTGCGTCACCTGCTGCTCCAGGTACTCGTACAGCTCCTGCAGGGTCACGATCCCGTCCTTGTTGAGGTCGGCCGCGCCCTGCATGCCTTGCACGAGGTAGTACGTGAAGAGGCCATGCCCGAGCTCTGCCAGCTCGAGGGACACTTCCGTGGGCCGCGATGCGGTGACGATGGCCCGGCCCTTCGAGCGGGTGAGGCGCTCGAGGAAGAGATCGTCGACGCTCCCGCCGCGGGTGGATTTCGCCGCGAAGGTGCGTCCCCCCGCCGAGCCGCTGTAACAGGCGTCCAGAAAGGCCACGATCCGTTCGGCCTCGATGCGATCGAAGATCGTCCGCAGCTCGTCCATCGGGAAGGCCGTGGAGTAGAGGTCGTCGGCGTCGGCGTCGCTCGGGATCAGGTACTTGGCGAGGCCGTCCCGCTCGAGCCCGCGCGGGTCCACCTCCGGGGCGCCGTGGCCGGCGAAGAAGATCACGACGGTGTCCCCCTTCTTGGCCGCGCGCGAAAGAAAGGTCCCCAGCGCCCACCGGATATTCCGGATCGTCGGCTTCCGCTCCGTCCGGTCGGTCAGAAGGAGCACGTTGTCCTTCTTGAATCCGGCGACACCGATGAGCATCCGGTGCACCGCCTCGGCATCCGCGACGGCGTAGCGGAGTCTGGGGATCTGAGCGTCCTCGTACTGCCCGACGCCGATGATCACCGCCAAGCGGTCGCCCGTCGGCGCGGCCACCGCTACCGGCGCAGGCCCACCTGTCCGAGTGACGGTGCGCACGGCCTGGGACACATTCCCCGCACGGTCCACCGCGATGATCTCGATGACGTTCTCGCCCGGGTGAAGGCTCACGGCCACGCGAATCGGATGGCCCCGGGCGCTGATCGCCGCATCCGAGGCCATCGGCACGCGGATACCGTTGACGCTGATCTGTACCCGGTCGAGCGCCACATTGTCGGTGACGAGGCCGAGCAGGATGATTTGCTCCCTTTCGACCTTCGCCTCCGACGGCGGGTAGTTGATCACGATCCGGGGGGGGTCCGTATCGGGCGCCGCGACGGCGGGGGAGGGAACGGTCGGCTTCGTTGCCGGTGCAGGCGGCGGCTTTGACGGCTCAGCCGTGGCCGGCGCCGACGGCTTCGGCGGGGCCGCGGGCGCGGGAGGCGTGGCCGGCTTCGGCGGCGCGGCCGGCGGCGATGGGCTCGTCGGGCCCGCGGTCGACGTCGGCAGCCCTTGCGCGGCGACCGACGGGCCGCGCTGCTTCTCCAGCTTCAATCGCGCGATGGTCGGGGGATCGCCCAGCCAGAAGGTGTAGGCGCCGACCTGCTCGCCGTCCACGAAGAGGTCGGCCTTCCACTCGCCTGGAAAGGACTTCAGATCGACCATGGCGAATTCTTTCGAGCGATAGTGCCACTGGTACCTGGAGTCATTGTTGATCTTCCACCTGTACCTGCTGCTGGCAATGCCGTCGGGACGCCAGAGCGTGCCATGGACATTGAAGTCGCGGCCGGCGGAGTTGATGGCCAGGATGAACACGACCTTGACGTCGGAATCGGGAAAGAACTCCCGATATCCCCCGGGCAGACCGCGGTCGGAGATGCTACCGACCGCGGTCAGTTCCGTGGAGAAGTACGCGTAGCGCACGAGCGCCGATGTGCTTCCCTCGCGCGATGGCCCGATGGCCGGGCGGAGGCTCCCGCCTGCGCAGGCCTGGAGAAACAGCACGACAAAGAGTCCGATGGAGATGGTTGGGGCTGAAGGGCGCACCTTCATCCGGGCGCCGGAATGGGCATGAGAGGTCATTCAGGCCGCGGAGGGCAGCGGTTTGCAGCCGGGTCGGTCGTAGCGGTGGAACTCGCCCCGCGCGTTGATGGCGACGCGGATGGTCGGCTCCGACCCGACGGGCTCGATGTGGTGCCAGCGGTTCCTGGGGCCGAGGACGAAGTCGCCCGCGCGCGCGTGAAGGGGGCCCGGCTCGCCTTCGATGTACCAGTCGATCTCGCCCTGGAGCACGATCCACCACTCGTCATGGAGATGGTAGTGGGTGTCGTTGGGATGGCCGGGCGCGTGGCAGATGATGAAGGCCTGGATATCATCCGTCATCACGAGGGTGTCCGACCAGGGCGGGGCGCCCTTGCCGCTCCGGAGCTCGTCGACACGGGCGCGAAGCTTTCCGACATCCAAGAGCGGCAGGCGATCGGCCATATTTCCTCCTAGCCGTCACAATACGCAGGCGGCCGCCTGCTAGCGGGTGACCTGCATCTCCGAGACGATGAGCCGATAGTCGGCGCGCGGCTTGAACGCCACGCGGCGGCTTGTGCCGTACACCACGACTTCCTGGAAGAGCTCGACCCAGGGCTTCTCCTCGTGGATGAGGGCCGTCGCCTCCGCGTACAGCGCCTTGCGCTTCTTCGGATCGAGCGAGTAGCGCGCCTGCTCCATGAGGTCGTGGAAGCGCTGGCCCGGCTGGTTGCCCACCCAGTATTTCCCGTTGAAGCCGCTCGGGTGGAAGATTCGCCAGAGGCTGCCGTCGGCGTCGAGCAGCGTGGATTGCGGATTGCCGAGAAGGAGGCCCGAGGGCGGCACCGCGCGGTCGTTGAGCATGCGCTGGCGGGCGCCCATCTCCATCATCTCGATGCGCCCGCGAATGCCCACCCGATTCCACATGTCGACGACGGTCTCGATGAGCGCTTTGTCGTTCACCATGGTCCCCAGGCCGGAATGGACGATGACGTCGATCCCGTTGGCGTAGCCGGCCTGGGTCAGGAGCGCCTTCGCCTTGGCGGGATCGTACGGATAGGGCTTGAGCGCCGCGTTGTAGCCGAAGTCGGTGTCGGCGACGCCGCCGCTGAACGGCTTGCCCATCCCCGCGTAGAGATTCTTGATGATCGCCGGCACGTCGAGGGCATAGGACATGGCCTGGCGCACGCGCTTGTCGGAGAGCGGAGGCTGCGTCGTGTTCATGGAGAGGACGACGAAGCGCGAGGCGGGAACCGTGACGATGCGCGTGCCGCGCCCTTCCGCGATGCCCTTCATGCGATCGGGCGGGACATTGGTGATGATGTCGACCTCGCCCTTCTCGAGGGCGACGATGCGCGGGAACTCGTCGGGGATGGGCTTCCAGACGACCCGCTCGACGGCAGGCGCCTTGCCCTCCCAGCCCCACCAGTCGCGATTGGCCTCCATCACGAGCCGCTCGTCCTTCACCCATTCCACGAAGCGATAGGCGCCCGTGCCGACGGGCCGCCGGGCCAGCTCCTTGACGCCTTCGTCCGTGGTAAGACGCGCGGGCAGGATCTGCGAGCCCATCTGGGCCATCCGGACCGGGATGAGCGGGTCTGCTTTCTTGGTGATGATGCGAATCACGGTCGGGCTCGCGATCTGGACGGCCTCGATGGTGGTGAAGCCCGGCGTGACCACGGTCTTGCCGGGCACCAGGTTGCGCTCGAGGGTGGCCTTCACGTCTTCGGTGGTGAGGGGCGCCCCATCGTGGAACCTCACCCCGGGCCTCAGCGTGAACTCCCACGTCGTCTCGCTGACGTTCTTCCACGAGGTGGCGAGCCCCGGCTGGAGCTGGAGGGCCGTGTCCCAGCGGGTCAGAGTGTCGTAGAGATTGACGAAGTAGTTGACGGTGAGGACCTGGGTCGATCGGCCAGGGTCCATGGTCGTCGCCTCGGCCGGCTGGGAGATCACGATCTGCGTGGACTGAGCATACGCCGTCGAGGCGGCCAGCAGCAGCGCGAGCATGCAGGCGAAGATCTTCATTGGTCTCCTCCGCGGGGAGTCTACAGCCCTACCAACTCCCGGGCAATGACGGTCTCCGTGTGCCCCCCCCTGCCCTCTCCCCCGACGCGGGGGAGAGGGCCGCTCTTCGAGCTAAGACGCTCGCCTCGAGCGGCGAGGCGAGGGCTGAGTGAATGAGGGGAGCATCCCGCCTAGAAGACGATGAGACCTCGCCCGAGTTCCCCGGCCGCCAGCGCTCGGAAGGCCTCATTGGCTTCCTCGAGACCGTAGCGCTTGGTGATGAGCTCGTCGATCTTGAGCTTGCCCGCCTGATAGAGCGCGACCAGCCGCGGCAGGTCCTCGCGCGTGCGCGCGCCGCCATAGCTGGAGCCGACGATGGCACGCTCACCCGTCACGAGCGGACGGACGTCCAGCGGGAAGGTCTGCCCGGTGGGCGGCACGCCGATCACCACGCAGGTGCCTCCCGGCGCCAAGGCGTCGGCGGCCTGGCCGACGGCACGCGCGTCGCCCACGGCCACGAAGGTGAAGTCGGCCCCGCGCCCGGTGATCCGCCGGATGGCGGCGGCGGGCTCTTCCTTCGAGGCATCCACGGCATGCGTGGCCCCGAGCGCCCGCGCATGCTCGAGCCGCGCCGGCTTGACGTCGACGGCGATGATGGGATGCGCGGCGACCATGGCGCCGCCCTGGACGACATTGAGCCCGACCCCGCCCGTGCCGAAGACGGCCATGGCGGCGCCCGCGGGCACGCGCGCGGAATTGAGGACAGCGCCCACACCGGTCATGACCGAGCAGCCGACGAGGGCGGCGCGGTCGAGGGGCATGGCGGGGTCGATGCGGATCGCCGAGGACTCGTGGACGACCGTGCGGGAGGCATACGTCGCCACGTGGCCATAGTGATAAACGGGCTTCCCGCCGAGCGACATCCGCGTGGTGCCGTCGGGCAGAAGTCCCCGGCCCGGCAGCCGCTTCTCGCAGAGGTTGGGGCGGCCGATCACGCAGTAGTGGCAACGGCCGCAGGTCGGCGCCCACGAGAGGATGACGTGATCCCCGGCCTGGAGATCGCGCACGCCCGCGCCGACGCTCTCCACGGTGCCCGCGCCCTCGTCGCCCAGCACGATGGGCACCGGCACACCCTGCCAGCTGCCGTCGGCGGCGTGGAGACAGCTGTGGCAAACGCCGCTGGCCGCCATCCGCACGAGCACTTCACCCTCGCGCGGCCCTTCGAGGTCGAGCTCTTCCACCCGGAGCGGCGCGCCCTGCTCGAAGAGGACCGAAGCCTTCATGGACGCCTCCGTGACATCAGCTGTAGCGAATGCGGGGATCGAGCCAGCTGTAGAGGAGATCGACGGCGAGGTTGATCATCATGAACAGCGCCGCGATGAAGAGGATGGTGCTCTGGGTCAGCGGGTAGTCGCGCTGATAGATGGACCAGAGGACGAGCCGGCCGATGCCGGGAAGGGTGAAGACTTCCTCTACCACCACGGCCCCGCCGAGCAGGATGCCCATCTGGAGCCCGGCCACCGTGACGATGGGGATGAGGGCGTTCCGGAGCGCGTGCTTGAGGATGACGGCGCCCGTGGCGAGCCCCTTGGCCGTGGCCGTGCGGATGTACTCGGAACGAAGCACGTCGAGCATGCACGCGCGCGTGGTCCGCGCGATATTCGCTGCGGCCGCCGTGCCGAGGCAGATGGCGGGCAAGGCCATGATGGTCAGGTTGCCCCGCGGGCTCGTGACGAAGTCGACCCACACCACGGACGGCATCCACCGCAGGTAGAGCGAGAAGAACAGGATGAGCATGGTCCCCTGCCAGAAGACAGGCACGGAGAGGCCGAGGAGGGTGCCGATGCGGGTGACATTGTCGAGGGTGCCGTCGCGTCGGGTGGCCGAGACGATGCCCGCCGCCATGCCGAGGAGGAGCGAGAAGGCCACGGCCAGGCAGGTCAGCTCGAGCGTCACGGGCAGCCGCTCGAGAATGAGGGAGAGCACGGGCTTGCCCGTGCGCCACGAGGTGCCGAGATCGCCGTGGGCGAGCTGGCCCATCCACCGCCCGTACTGGACATACCAGGGCTGATCGAGCCCGAAGAAGCGCGTGAGCTGGGCGACCATGGCGGGGCTGGCGATGGCGTCGGCGCCGATCATCTGCTCCACGACCGTGCCGGGCACGAGCCGCAGCATGAGAAAGACGAGCAGGGTCAGCCCCAGGAGCGTCAGGGCCATCGAGTACAGCCGGACGACCAGATACCGAGTCATTCAGCGCCGTGCCAAGGCAGCAATGCTCTCTCATCTTCGCTGGCTCTGACGCTCGAGGACCACCCCTTACCCTGCCCTCTCCCCTGAGGGGAGAGGGATATCAAATGCGAGGGCAGCGCCCCTTTTATCCCCCACCCCTGAGGGGAGAGGGATATCAAGTGCGAGGGCAGCGCCCCTTTTATCCCCCACCCCTGAGGGGAGAGGGATATCCAATGCGGGGGCAGCGCCCCTTTTATCCCCCACCCCTGAGGGGAGAGGGATATCCAATGCGGGGGCAGGGCCCCTTGTGTCCCCCCCTCCTGAGGGGAGAGGGAGATCAAACGCGGGAGCTGTGCCCCTTTCATCCCCCCCTCCTGAGGGGAGAGGGAGATCAAACGCGGGAGCCGTGCCCCTTTCATCCCTCTCCCCCATCGGGGGAGAGGGACGCAGTTCGAGCCGAGACGCTGCCCTGAGCGACGAGGCGAGGGCTGAGTGAATGAGGGGGCAGCCGGCTCGCCCCGCGCCGCCGCTCTCTCTTCACGCGGCATCAGGCCTTGTCGAGCCAGACGTCCTCGAAGCTGTAGAGCAACGTCGTGGGGTGTTGCTTGAAGCCCTTGACCGAGGCCTGGGTGAAATCGATCCGGTCGGCCGAGAAAAGCCAGAGGTGGGGCACGTTCTCGAGAATCAGGAGCTGGACGCGGTCGTAGATCTCCTTGCGCTTCTTCTGATCCATGGTGCGCCGGCCCAGCTCGAGCGCGGCGTCGACCTCCGGCACGCTCCAGGAGTTCCAGTTCTGCCCCTTGGTCGAGTGCAGGGCCCGGAAAAAGGCCGTGTCCGGATCGGCGTATCCCGGCGTGGTGTTCATGGTCATGTCGAAGTCGTGAGCGAGCCACCGCTTGATCCAGATGGCGTACTCCACGTTCTCGATCTCCATGGTGATGCCGATGCGCTTGAGGTGAGCGGCAATGACAGGGGCGCCCGAGACCATGGTGGGGAAGGTGGGGATGACGGAGCACTTGATGGTGAAGCCCGAGGCGACGCCCGCGTCGGCCATGAGCTTCTTGGCTCGGTCGAGATCGGGCTTGTAGTAGCGCATCCACTGCTCTTCCGGCAGCTGCCACTGCTTCATGGGCGCGGTGGCGGGGGCGGTCAGTCGACCGAACCCGGCGGCGGCCACGCGCAGCACCTGGCTCCGGTCCACGGCCCAGGAGATGGCCTGGCGCACGCGGACGTCCTTGAGCGGGCCGCGGGTGGCGTTGATATTGAGGTAGTCGTAGCCGAGGCGCGAGCTGCGATAGCCCGTGAGCGTCTTCTCGTCCTTGAG
>DASYTI010000222.1 GCA_036002485.1 Candidatus Methylomirabilota bacterium
GTGATCCCGAGGGAGCAGACGTGGTCGTCGCGGGTCAGCGCGATCAGCCATCCGTACCGGCGCGCCATGTCGATGACCTGGCAGTTCATGGAGAGCTTGCCGAAGTCACGCGCCGGCCGTTTGGCCCGCTCGGGGATCGCCTCGCCCGGCTTGAGCATCCGGATCGAGACCGGGAAGGTCTGCGGGCGGATGTAGGTCTGCAGAGCCTGGTCGGCGGTCTTCGCGTCCACCATCGGTGTCTCCTCATCCAGTGCGGGCTCGGGCGCCAGGGGCCGGGGCGGCCGTTCGGGGGCGGGTCGAGGCCGGCGCGTGCTCGCCAAGCTGGCGGATTTTCACGTCGAAGCGTACCCGTGGCGCTCGGCGGTGTCAAGCGGTCGATCGGCTCGCCCGGCCGATGCCCTCCGGAGGCTTTCTCCGAGCGGCGGCTTGCCGCCGCCACGATCCTTGAGGTCTCGGAGGGGGTGTTCCGACACCCCCTCCGATGAACTCACTCTCCGGGCGTGTACCGAAAGCGCCACGTCAGCGTGAACGCGGCCCACCAGGATCGCCTCTCCGTCCGCGGGTCGGTGTGGCGGGCGAGTCCCTCGGGGGGGCCCACCTCGAGGGTGAGGCTCTGGGGGCCGGGGCCGATGAGCGCCACGTTCGCTCCGTAATGGAAGCCGTCGCGCGACACCATGGGCTCGAGCACCCCCTCCTGCCGGCGCCCGGTCGGCTCGTGCACCAGCACGAACGGGATCCTGAGATAGGGGACGTCGTCGTCGGGGTCGAGCCCGTACGGGTTGCCCCGGACCGCCTCCACCTCGACCTGGAGATGGATGACGTGGGGTCCTTCGACGGCGGGTCGCGGGGGATCGAGCGAAACCGCCCACGGGAGGTAGCCGACGCGGACCCGGATCCCCGCCTGGACCGCGGGCTCGCCGACCGGAACGAGGCCCTGGCCCCGGGCCGGGACGGCCGGTAGCGCGGCCAGCACGAGCCAGACACCGAGGGCGGCCCAGCGGCAGCTCACGGCTTCTCTCCCTTCGACACCCGGGCCTCCGCGGGGATTATAATAGCGGCCACTGGGCAACGCCACTCGCCCGGCTTCTCATCGGAAAGGACAGGTCGATGATGACGGCACCTAGCGCGAGCTACAGCATGACGATGCGTCTCGAGATCCGGAACCGGCCCGGCATGCTCGGCAGGGTCACCTCCGCCATCGGCCGCGCCGGCGGCGACATCGGGGCGGTCGACCTCGTCCAGGTGGACGCCAGGACCATCGTCCGCGACATCACCTTCAACGCGCGCGACGACCGGCACGGCCAGGCCGTGGTCGACGCCGTCCGTCGCGTGGCCGGCGTGCGCGTCGTCAACGTCTCCGATCGCACCTTCCTGATGCACCTCGGGGGCAAGATCGAGGTACGCGGCAAGGTGCCGGTCAAGACGCGGGACGACCTGTCGATGGCCTACACACCCGGCGTCGCCCGCGTATGCCTGGCCATCCACGACGACCCCCAGAAGGCCTATGCCCTCACCATCAAGCACAACACCGTGGCCGTCGTCACCGACGGCACCGCAGTGCTCGGGCTCGGCGACATCGGACCCAAGGGCGCCATGCCGGTCATGGAGGGCAAGGCGCTCCTGTTCAAGGAGTTCGCCGGGGTGGACGCCTTCCCGCTGTGCCTCGCCACCAAGGACGTCGACGAGATCGTGGCCATCGTGCGGGCAGTCTCGCCGGTCTTCGGCGGGATCAACCTCGAAGACATCGCGGCGCCCCGCTGCTTCGAGATCGAAGAGCGGCTCCGGAAGGAGCTCGACATCCCGGTATTCCACGACGACCAGCACGGGACGGCCGTCGTCGTGCTGGCCTCGCTCCTCAACGCCCTGAAGGTCGTCAAGAAGAAGATGAGTGACGTCCGCGTCGTGTTCTCCGGTGCCGGCGCCTCCGGCATCGCCACCGCCAAGCTCCTGATGGCGGTGGGCTGCCGCTATGTCATCGGCTGCGATCGCGCCGGCGCGCTCTACCGGGGCCGGCGGGAGAACATGAACACCGTCAAGGCCTGGTTCGCCGAGCACACCAACCCCAAGCGCCTGCAGGGCAGCTTGGCCGACGCCCTGCGAGGGGCCGATGTCTTCATCGGGCTCTCGGGTCCCGGCGTGGTGAGCCCCAAGGACATCCGCCGGATGGCCCGGGATCCCGTGGTGTTCGCCATGGCCAACCCGGTCCCCGAGATCATGCCGGAGGAAGTGCACGGCGCCGTCCGCGTGATGGCGACGGGCCGGTCGGATTATCCGAACCAGATCAACAACGTGCTCTGCTTCCCCGGCTTCTTCCGCGGGCTTCTGGACATCCGCGCGCGGCTCGTCAACGACGAGATGAAGCTGGCCGCCGCGCATGCCATCGCCTCCTGCGTGGGCAAGGGCGAGCTGGGGCCCGAGTACATCATCCCGAGCGTGTTCAACAAGCAGGTCGCTCCCGCCGTCGCCCGCGAGGTGGCGCGCGCCGCCCACAAGACCGGGGTGGCTCGCCGCCGTCCCCGCGCCGACGCGTTCGTCTGGTCGTAAGTCCCGTGCCGTCTGCCGACACCCCTTCCTGGTCCGTGATCATTCCTGCGTACAACGAAGCGCGGCGCCTCCCCGCGTATCTGGAAGAGGTGGTCACGTACTTCGAGGGGCTGGATCGAACGTACGAGGTGCTCGTGGTCGACGACGGCAGCCGCGATGGCACGGCCGCCCACGTGCTGGAGGCGCAGGTCGGGCACCCCGCGGTCACCCTGCACCGGCTCGCCGTCAACCACGGCAAGGGGTTCGCGGTTCGCGCCGGGATGCTCGCCGCCCGCGGAGAGCTGCGGCTGATGGCCGATGCCGATGGGGCCACGCCCATCGCCGAGCTCAAGCGCCTGGAGGTCGCCATCCACGCGGGGGCCGACGTGGCGGTGGGCTCGCGCGCGCTCAGGGATCCTTCCGTCACTCGCCAGGTTCGCTTGCACCGGAAGCTCTCCGGCGAGGTGTTCAACCTTCTCGTCCGGCGTCTGGGACTACCCGACGTGGCCGACACGCAGTGCGGCTTCAAGCTTTTCCGGGCGGAAGCGGCCGTGGTTCTCTTCGGAGAGCTCGAGACGATCGGCTTCGGCTTCGATGTCGAGCTCCTGCTGCTCGCGCGACGGCGCGGCTATCGCGTGACGGAGGTGGCGGTCAACTGGGCGGATCAGCCGGGCTCCAAGGTCACCATCTTTCGCGACGGGCCCCGCATGATCCGGCAGATCCTGGCCGCGCGCCGCCGGCTCGCCCGGCGGCCGAAGGTCTCGTCGTGATCGCCAAGCGCGCGGGCACCATCGCGCCCTTCCTGGCCGTGGAGGTCTTCCAGCGTGCCCAGGAACTGGAGCGGCAGGGCGCCGACATCATCCATCTCGAGTTCGGCGAGCCCGACTTCGAGACCCCGCCGGTGATCCGCGAGGCGGCCGAGAGGGCGCTCAAGGACGGCCGGACACGGTATGCGCACAGCCTGGGACTGGTGCCGCTCCGCGAGGCCATCGCGGAGCGATACCGCGCCCGCTACGGCGTGGCGGTCTCGCCCGACCAGATCCTCGTCACCGCCGGCACCTCGCCCGCCATGCTCCTTCTGTTCTCCACGCTCCTGGATCCCGGCGATCACGTGCTCCTCACGGACCCTCACTACGCCGTCTACCCGAACCTCATCCGCTATCCGGGCGGCGAGCCGGTCTTCGCGGCGACCTTCGAGGCCGAGGGCTTCCAGTGTCGGACCGACGAGCTCGCCGCGCTGGTGACGCCCCGGACCAAGGCCGCCCTCGTCAATTCGCCCGCCAATCCCACGGGAGCGGTGATGCCGGCCGAGCGCTTGAAGGCCGTGGGAGAGCTCGGGCCGTGGGCGATCTCGGACGAGATCTACCATGGGCTGACCTACGAGGGCGAGGAGCACACCATCCTCGAGTACACGGACCGTGCCTTCGTGCTGAACGGCTTTTCCAAGGCCTACGCCATGACGGGCTGGCGACTGGGATACCTCATCGCCCCGCGGGAATTCATGCGGCCGCTGCAGACGGCCCATGGGAATTTCTTCATCTCGACCAATGAGTTCGTCCAGTGGGCCGCCCTGGCCGCGCTCCGCGAGGCGGGCGAGGACGCGGAGCGCTTCCGGCTCATCTTCGACGAGCGCCGCCGCGCCATGGTGGCCGGTCTCCGGCGCATCGGCCTCGGCGTCGCGGTGCCTCCCACCGGCGCCTTCTACGTCCTCGCCAATGCCCAGCGCTTCGGAGCGGACTCGAAAGCATTGGCTTTCGACATCCTCGAGCACGCCCACGTCGGGGTGACGCCGGGTGTCGATTTCGGCAGTCGCGCCGAAGGATTTCTGCGCTTCTCCTACTCCAATTCCCTCGAGCGAATCGAGGAGGCCATCGAGCGGATCGGCCGGTATTTCGCGGAGCGCGAGAGATGACGGCGGACTGCTTCATGTGCACGCGGCTCTCCGACAACGGGCCGCTCTTGGTCGCCGACCTGCCCTCGAGCCGCGTCTACTTCAACGAGGACCAGTTCTTCCCCGGCTGGGTTTTCGTGGTCCTCAAGCGTCATGCCGTCGAGCTCTACGACCTCGATCCCGGCGAGCGCGCGGCTTTGATCGAGGACGTCACCCGGGTCGCGCGGGCCCTCTCGCGTGTCTATCGGCCGGTGAAGATGAACTACGAGCTCCTGGGCAACCTGGTGCCGCATATCCACTGGCACCTCGTGCCTCGCCTCGAGGGTGATCCCGAGCCCCAGGGGCCGGTGTGGCGCGTAGAGCACGAGCCGCGCGCCTTGCCGCTCGACGAGGCAAGCCAGCGCATCGCCGAGATCCGCGCGGCCCTCGACTGAGACTCCTCTCCCATGGCGGAATCGGCGCAGGTGAAGAAGACGCGGGCGGCGAAGATACTGACCCGGCTGGCCCGGGCCTATCCCACGGCGGGTATCGAGCTCCGCTTCGGCAATGCCCTCGAGCTGCTTGTCGCCACGATTCTCTCGGCCCAGTGCACCGATGAGCGGGTGAACGCCGTGACGAGCACGCTCTTCCCGCGCTACGGCAAGGCCGAGGACTGGGCGCGCGCTCAGCCGTCGACCCTCGAGAAGGAGATTCACTCCACGGGGTTCTTCAAGGCCAAGGCCCGCTCCCTCATGGGCATGGGCCGGGCCCTGGTCGAGCGTCACGGCGGAGAGGTCCCGCGCACGCTCGAAGAGCTCGTGGAGCTGCCGGGGGTGGGACGGAAGACGGCCAACGTCGTGCTCGGCAATGCCTTTGGCATTCCGGCCCTGGCCGTGGATACGCACGTGACGCGCGTCTCCCAGCGCCTCGGATTCACGCGCGCGGACGACGCGGAGAAGATCCATGACGAGCTCTGCGCTCTCTTGCCCCGAGCCAAGTGGATCCAGGCCACTCATCTTCTGATCATTCACGGCCGGCGCACGTGCCACGCGCGCAAACCGGACTGCCCACGATGCCCGGTCCTCGCGCTCTGCCCCTGGCCCGGTAAGACGCGGCCAGAGCGTCATTGACTCTCCCGGCAATCTCCTATAAAATTACCCGTTGCCAATTTGTGCATCAGTGAACGCCAAGTAGCTGACTTCTAAGCGGGAAGAGGACTCGGATCATGGCGACCGTGATGGCGAAGGAAGACGCGATCGAACGGAAATGGTTCGTGGTGGACGCCCGGGACAAGGTGCTGGGTCGGCTGGCCAGTCAGGTCGCGCACGTCCTGCGAGGGAAGCACAAGCCGACCTTCGCCCCGCATCTCGACATGGGTGATCACGTCGTCGTGATCAATGCCGAGAAGATCCACCTGACCGGGCGCAAGCTCACCGACAAGATCTATCGCTGGCACTCGGGGTATATCGGCGGCCTTCGCGAAGTCAGCGCCGAGCGCATGCTCAAGAGCCATCCTGAGCGTGTCGTGGAGTGGGCCATCCAGGGCATGCTGCCCAAGGGCCGCCTCGGGCGGGCCATGGCTCGCAAGCTCAAGGTCTACAAGGGCACCGATCACCCGCATGCCGCCCAGAAGCCGGAGCCGCTGACCGTGGGCGGCCGGAACAAAGCCTAGCTCAGGGTCTGAAGAAGGGATTCGAGAGGAGAGCGCATGGCCGCAGCAACGCAGTTCTACGGAACGGGACGGCGGAAGACCTCGGTGGCGCGCGTGTGGCTCCGGCCCGGACCGGGCCGCATCCTGGTCAACCGGCGTCCCTTCGAGGATTACTTCCCGCGGGAGACGCTGCGGATGATCATCGCGCAGCCGCTCCAGCTGACCAATACCGTCGGGCAATTCGACGCCACCATCAATGTGGGCGGCGGTGGGCCGACGGGGCAAGCGGGCGCTGTGCGCCATGGCATCGCGCGGGCCCTCCTCGAGTTCGACCTCAATCTGCGCCCGACGCTCAAGCGGGCCGGGCTCCTCACGCGCGATCCGCGCATGAGAGAGCGCAAGAAGTACGGGCAGCCGGGCGCCCGCTCGAAGTTCCAGTACTCGAAGCGGTAGGCGCCGTGCTGCGCGTGGCGGTTGCCGGGGCCAGCGGCTACATGGGGGCGGAGCTCCTCCGGCTGCTCTCTGTTCACCCCAAGCTCCAGCTCACCGCGGTGACCTCGGAGCGGCTCGCGGGCGAGCGGCTCGATCGCGTGTTCCCGCACCTGCGGGGGCTGTCGGGTCTCACCATGACCGAGCTGGATCCGTCGCGCCTGGCCGACGAGGCCGACCTGGTCTTTCTCGCCCTGCCTCACATGGAATCCCAGGGGGCCGTGCCGGTGCTGCGGGCTCGGGGGCGAAGGGTCGTCGACCTCTCTGCGGACTACCGGCTGCGCGATGCCACCCTCTACGGCACCTGGTACAAGGCCGACCACATCGATGCGCCGGGGCTTTCCGAGGCCGTGTACGGGATGCCCGAGCTTCACCGAAAGGCCATCGCGACCGCCTCGCTCGTGGCCAGTCCGGGCTGCTATGCGATGGGCGCGGTGCTCGCCACGGCGCCCCTCATCAAGAGCGGGCTTGGTCGCCGCGACGGCATCGTCATAGACGGCAAGTCGGGGGTGACGGGGGCGGGGGCGCAGGGGCGGAAGGTCGATCCCATGTACCTCTACACGGAGGCCAACGAGAACGTGCAGGCGTATGCCATCGGCACGCACCGCCACACGCCGGAGATCGAGCAGGAGCTCTCAGGGCTGGCGGGCCAGGCGGTGGTCGTGGGCTTCACGCCCCATCTCCTGCCCATGAACCGCGGGCTCTTCACCACGGCCTCGGTGCCCCTGACCAAGAGCGCGGGATCCGGCGACCTCCTCGCCCTCTACCGGGAGTTCTACGCGGGCGAGCCCTTCGTGCGCATCGTCCCCGAGGGCGAGCGCCCGACCACGCGCGCAGTGGTCGGCTCCAATTTCTGCGATGTCACCGTGGTATCCGACCCCCGCACCGGACGCGCCGTCTGCCTCTCGGCCCTCGACAACCTGGGCAAGGGCGGTTCGGCCAACGGTATCCAGAACCTCAACATCATGATGGGGTGGGACGAGCGGACCGGCCTCGAAGCGCCGCCCGTGTACCCCTAAGGTGCGCATGGCTGACTTGCAGTGGCTCGACGGGGGCATCACGGCTGTCCCCGGCATCCTCGCCTCGGGGATCGTGGCGGGGATCAAGCCCAGCGGCAAGAAGGATCTCGCGCTGATCTACTCCTCGGCTCCCGCCCGCGCGGCGGCCGTCTTCACCACGAACCAGGTCAAGGGCGCCCCCGTCCTCGTCTCCCAGGAGCACATTCGCGATGGTCGGGCTCAGGCCATCGTGGCCTCGAGCGGCTGCGCCAATGTGTGCACGGGCGAGCAGGGGATCAAGGACGCTCGCGAGATGACGAAGACGGTGGGCGAGCTGCTGAGGATCAAGCCGGGCCAGGTGCTGATCGCCGCCACGGGCGTGATCGGCCAGCCCCTTCCCATGGACAAGATCCGCGCCGCTCTGCCGAAACTCGTGAAGGGGCTGACTCCGCAGGGCGGCCGCAGCGCGGCCGAAGCGATCATGACCACCGACACGCGGCCGAAAGAGGCGGCCCTCCGGCTCGATGTCGGCGGGCGCCCCATCACCATCGGCGGCATCGCCAAGGGGGTGGCCATGCTCGAGCCACACCTGGCGACCATGTTCTGCTTCCTCGCCACCGATGCCATGGTGGCGGCTGATGCCCTGCCGCGCGTGCTGAAGCGGACCACCGACGTCTCCTTCAACCGGATCACCGTGGACGGCGACCAGTCCACAAGCGACACGGTGGCCGTGCTCGCGAATGGTCTCGCGGAGAACGCCCCCCTCGAGCGGGGCAGCCGCGGGCTGCGCGAGTTCGGGCGCGGGCTCGAGGCGGTGGCGGCACGCCTGGCTCGCATGCTGGTGGCCGACGGTGAAGGCGCCACCAAGGTGGTCGAGGTGGCGGTGAGCGGGGCACGGACGAGGCGCGAGGCCCTCCTGGCCGCTCGCGCGGTGGCGAACTCGCCGCTCGTCAAGACGGCCATCTATGGCGCCGATCCCAACTGGGGGCGTATCATGATGGCGCTCGGCAAGTCGGCGGCTCGGGTGGCCCCGGACAGAGTGTCCATCCGATTCGGCGGCGAGGTGCTCGTCGAAAAGGGAATGCTCAGGAGCGGGGCCCGCCTCGAGAAGATCCGGGCGCTGATGGCGGAGTCGGAGTACATGATCGGGATCGATCTCGGCCTCGGCCGCGGTCAGGACCGCGTGTGGACATCGGACCTGAGCGAGGAGTACGTGCGCCTGAACGGCAAATACACGACCTGAGTAACACGCAGTTAACTCGCACGATCGCGAGCTTCGGTGCCCGGGCCAGTCGGAGCTGAGTAAAGTCTCGGGAGAGCGCGGGGGCGAATCGAACCCCGCCGCTCGTGATCGGAGGCCAACCGAACGAGGAGAGTGAGATGGCGGCACTGACCATGAAGGAGCTGCTGGAGGCCGGCGTGCACTTCGGCCACCAGACCAAGCGCTGGAACCCCAAGATGCAGAAGTATATCTTCGGGGAGCGCAACGGCATCTACATCATCGACCTGCAGAAGACCCTCAAGAAGTTCCGCGAAGCCTATGCTTATGTGCGTGACCTCGCGGCGGGCGGGGGCACCGTGCTCTTCGTGGGCACCAAGAAGCAGGCCCAGGAGACCGTGCTCGAGGAGGCCGGCCGCTGCGGCATGTTCTACGTCAACCACCGCTGGCTGGGGGGGACGCTGACGAACTTCGCCACCATCCGCAAGTCCATCGCCAGGCTCAAGAAGCTCGATGAGATGAAGGAGACGGGCGAGTACGAGCGGCTGCCCAAGAAAGAGGTCATCGTGCTCGAGCGCGAGCGCGAGAAGCTCCAGCACACCCTGGTGGGGATCAAGAACATGGACCGGCTGCCCTCCGCCGTGTTCGTGATCGACCCCAAGAAGGAGACGATCGCGGTGGAGGAGGCGCAGCGGCTCGCCATTCCCATCATCGCCATCGTGGACACCAATTGCGATCCCACGGGGATCGACTATCCCGTCCCCGGCAATGACGACGCCATCCGCTCGGTGCGGCTCATCACCTCCCGGATCGCGGACGCCATCCTCGAGGGCGCGGGGACGCTGGCCAAAGAGGCGGCCGAGGCCGCGGAGATTCCCGCCTCCCCCGACCTGCCCGTGGTGACGGAGGCCGAGATGGCAGCCTCGGCCGAAGCGCCGGCCCAGGCCTGAGGAGCATCCCGGCTCATGGCCTTTACTGCCGAAGACGTCAAGAAGCTCCGGGACCTGACGGGGGCGGGCATGATGGACTGCAAGGCCGCCCTCCAAGCCTCCAAGGGCGAGCTCGAGGGCGCGGTGGACCATCTGCGCAGGAAGGGCCTGGCCGATGCCGCCAAGAAACAGCATCGCGAAGCCAAGGATGGCCTCATTCACGCCTACATCCATCAGACGGGCAAGATGGGTGTGCTGATCGAAGTCGACTGCGAGACGGACTTCGTGGCCCGCACCGCAGACTTCCAGCAGCTGGTCAAGGACCTGGCCGTGCAGGTCGCGGCCTTGCCCACCACCACGTACATCTCGCGGGAGCAGGTGCCGGGCGCGGTCGTGGAAAAAGAGCGGGAGATCTACCGGGAGCAGATGGCCGACCAGAAGAAGCCGCCCCAGGTCATCGACAAGATCATCGAGGGCAAGCTCGAGAAGTTCTACGCGGAGACCTGCCTGCTCGAGCAGCCCTTCGTCAGGGACGAGACGGGCAAGACCCGGATCAAGGACATGGTCGACGGAGCCACGGCCAAGATGGGCGAGCGCATCGTGGTCAAGCGCTTCGCGCGCTTCCAGGTCGGAGTGGACTAGACCCCCATGGTCGAGGCCGCCGCCCCCCCCTACCGACGCGTCCTCCTGAAGATCTCGGGCGAAGCGCTGGCGGGCCAGCAAGGCTATGGCATCGAGCCGGAGACGATCAGCCGCATCGCGGAGGAGATCCGCGAAGTGGTCGAGATGGGCGTGCAGCTGGCCATCGTGATCGGCGGTGGCAATATCTTTCGCGGCATCGCGGCGAGCGCGGGCGGCATGGATCGGGCCACCGGCGACTACATGGGCATGCTCGCCACCGTCATCAATGCCCTGGCCTTGCAGGACGCCATCGAGAAGGCCGGCGTGCCCGTGCGGGTGCTCTCGGCCATCGAGATGCGCGCGGTGGCCGAGCCGTATATCCGCCGCCGCGCCATGCGGCATCTCGAGAAGGGGCGGGTGGTGGTCTTCGCGGCGGGCACCGGCAACCCATTCTTCACCACGGACACCGCGGGCGCGTTGCGAGCGGTCGAGATCGGCGCGGAAGCCCTCCTGAAGGCCTCGCGCGTGGACGGCATCTACACGGCCGACCCCCTCAAAGACCCCAAGGCCGTCAAGCTGGCGCGGGTCGGCTACATCGAGGCCCTCAACCGGGGTCTCGAGGTGATGGACACCACGGCCATCTCGCTGTGCATGGACAACAAGCTTCCCATCGTGGTGTTCGACCTCACGACACGCGGCAATATCCGGCGCATCGTGTCCGGCGAGGCCGTCGGCTCGATCGTGACCAACGACGCCGGGCCGCTCAAGGGGTAGAGCCATGCAACAGGTCGTGAAAGATCTCGAGACGCGAATGCAGGCCGCCGTGGACCTCTTGAGCCGCGAGTTCGCCGGGGTGAGGACGGGGCGCGCGAGCACGGCGCTCCTCGACAATATCCGGGTCGAGGCCTACGGCAACCTGACGCCGATCAACCAGATGGCCTCGCTGTCCGTGCCGGACTCCAAGACCCTGGTGATCCAGGCCTGGGACGCTTCTCAGCTGAGCCATATCGAGAAGGCCATTCTGAAATCCGATCTCGGCATCACGCCGTCGGGCGACGGCAAGGTCCTGCGCCTGATCATGCCCACGTTGACCGAGGAGAGACGGAAGCAACTCGCCAAGACCATAGGCAAGTACGCTGAGGACGCCCGCGTGGCCATTCGGAATGTCCGCCGGGAGGCCAACGACAAGCTCAAGGGGATGGCCAAGGACAAGAAGGTCTCGCAGGACGACGAGCGGCGGGGCCACGACGCCATACAGAAGGCCACCGACAAGTTCATCGCCAAGGTCGAAGAGCTCGCCAAGAAGAAAGAGCAGGAGATCCTGGCGATTTGATCATTTGGTAACGGGGGCCTCGACATGGCCCCCGTACTCCCCCACATAGCTGAGTTCCCGCGAGGGGCCAGACGTGGCCGCGCGCTTCCGTTGGCTGATTTCCCGCGGCCGTTCTTCTGTCTTTTGCTTTTCTCGAGGCGGTTTTGCGTGGAATTCGCCTGCGCCGTCACGTAAACTGTGTGAAGCATGCCTCTCAAGTCGGGCGTGACGGCGTCACAACTCTCCACGCTCGGAGAGCAGGAGCTCCGCGACCGCGTCTTGTCCCGCCCATTGCCCCGCCACGTGGCCATCATCATGGACGGGAATGGTCGCTGGGCCACCTCACGAGGTCTGCCGCGGGTGGCTGGCCACAGCGAGGGCGTCAAGTCCGTGCGCAGTATCGTCCGAGCGGCGGGCGAAGTCGGTATCGAGTACCTGACGCTGTACGCCTTCTCCTCCGAGAACTGGAACCGGCCGAGTCACGAGGTGTCCACGCTCATGAGCCTTCTCGAGCGGTCGATCGACCGCGAGCTGCCGGAGCTCATGGCCCGTGGCGTCCGCTTTCGGGTCATCGGGCGTCCGAATGGAGTGCCGGCCGACGTGCAACGGCGCATCGACCACGTGGTGGATGCGACGGCCGGCAATACCGGCCTCAACCTGCTCATGGCCTTCAACTACGGCGCCCGGGACGAGATCGTGGATGCCTGTCGCCGACTGGCCCTCGATGTCGCCGAAGGCCGGCTCGGACCCGACCAGATCGACGAGGTGCGGCTGAGCCGGGCCCTCTACACCGACGGTGTCCCCGACCCGGATCTCCTGATCCGCACCAGCGGCGAGATGCGCCTGTCGAACTTCCTGCTCTGGCAGATCGCCTACACGGAGCTGTGGGTGACCCCGACACGCTGGCCGGACTTCGCGCCCCGCGACCTGTACCTGGCCGTGGCGGATTTCCAGCAGCGCGATCGCCGCTTCGGGCGAATTTGATGCCCGGGGCGCACGGCATGCCGCTGCCCACGCCGCTGGAGAGGTCCACGTCCTCCCGGTGGAGCGAGCTGGCCAAGCGCACCCTGTCCACCATCGTCCTCTTGCCCCTCTTCATCTGGATCGTCGTGGGCGGCGTCCCCTTCGCGTTCGATCTCATGGTCGTCGCGGTGGGCATGCTGGCCAGCTGGGAGTTTTCCCGGATGTTCCAGCGGGCCGGCGTGCCCGTATTCCGCGACGCGGGCGTCGTGCTGGGCGCCCTCCTGACCGCGAGCTTCATCGCCCCGGAGCGGCTTGCCGTGGTGGCGGCGGCCGCGGTGATGATGGTGCTCGCGCTCAGCCTCACCCGGCCCGAGCCCGGGCCTGCCCGCTGGCAGGCCGTGGCCGTCACCCTTCTGGGTCTGGCCTGGATCAATGCCCTCCTCGGCCACACGATATTGCTGCGCGCCTTGCCGGAGGGGGTCCACTGGGTGCTCCTGCTGGTGTGGGTGACCTGGGTAGGAGAGACGGCGGCCTATACGGTGGGATCTCTCGTCGGCCGGCACAAGCTGGCGCCGCGCATCAGCCCGGGCAAGACCGTTGAGGGCGCCCTCGCCCAGTTCCTCCTCTCACCCCTGGCCGCGCTTGCCGCACAGGGCTGGCTCTTCCCGGGGCTTGGCACGAGGGACGCGGTGCTCGTGGGCCTCCTGCTGGGCGTGGTCGGTCAGATCGGCGACCTCGCCGAGTCCGCGCTCAAGCGGAGCCTCGGCACCAAGGACACCGGTCAGCTCATCCCTGGTCATGGCGGGATGCTCGACAGGGTGGACGGCCTCCTCTTCAACGCGCCCGCCCTGTTCTATTATGTGACGCACGGGAGGATCTGGAGCGCATGAAGCGGGTAACCGTGCTGGGAGCGACGGGCTCGGTGGGGCGGCGCGCCTTGGAGCTGTGCGCCCACTTCCCCGACCTCTTTCGCATCGAAGGCCTGGCCGCGCGCGGTTCGAACCCGGAGCTGGTGGCGGAGCTCTGCCGCGTCCACCGGCCCAGGGTTCTCGCCCTCATCGATGAGCGCGCGATCGACATCGTATCGGGCGCGCTGCCGCATCCGCGACCCGAGATCCTGGCCGGCCCGCGCGGGCTCGAGACTCTCGCGCGCGAGGTGGACGCCGACGTGGTGCTCTCCGCCATCGTGGGCGGAGCGGGTCTCCTGCCCACCATGGCCGCCGTGGAGTCCGGCAAGGCCGTGGCCATCGCCAACAAGGAGCCGCTCGTCATGGCGGGCAGCCTCATGACGGCCGCCGCGCGCCGGAGCAAGGTGCCGCTCCTCCCCGTGGACTCCGAGCACAGCGCCATCTTCCAGTGCCTGGAGGGACACAAGCGCTCGCAGGTGCACCGGATCCTCCTCACGGCATCCGGGGGGCCCTTCCGCCAGACGCCTCCGGAGCGCCTGGCCTCCGTCACGGTCGCGGACGCGCTCAATCATCCCACGTGGAAGATGGGCGCCAAGATCACCGTCGACTCCGCCACCCTGATGAACAAAGGGCTCGAGATCATCGAGGCCCGCTGGCTCTTCGACATGCCGGCCGAGCAGGTCCAGGTCGTGGTGCATCCGCAGTCCATCATCCACTCCATGGTCGAGTACGTGGATGGCTCGGTCATCGCCCAGCTCGGGGTGGCCGACATGGGGATCCCCATCCTGTACGCCCTGAACCATCCCGACCGACTGCCGTGGCCCGACGAGCGGCTCGACTTGACGAAGGTCGGGGCCCTGACCTTCGAGGCGCCCGATATCGCGCGCTTCCCGTGCCTCCGGCTGGCTCGCGAGGCTCTCTCGGCCGGCGGCTGCGCGCCCGCCATCCTGAACGCCGCCAACGAAGTGGCGGTGGCGGCCTTCCTCGAGGGCCATGTGGGTTTCCTCCAGATCGCCGATCTCATCGCCCGGGCGCTCGACCGCGTGCCTCCGCGTCCTCTCGACAGCATCGGGACGTGCGTGGAGGTGGATGCCGAGACGCGCCGGCTCGTGGAAAGCTGGCTGCCCGCCGCCGCGGCAGCCGGGTCGCCCGGGAGGGCTGTCCGTTGACCACCATCATCGCCTTCGTCGTCGTCATCGGAATTCTCATCCTCATCCATGAATGGGGTCACTTCGTGGTCGCGCGTCTGTCGGGGGTCGGCGTCGAGCGCTTCTCGATCGGCTTCGGCCCCGTCCTCTGGCGCATCAAAGGCAAGGAGACCGAGTACTGCCTCTCCGCCATCCCCATGGGCGGCTACGTCAAGATGATGGGCGACGACGAGAACCCGCTCGAGGGCGGCAAGACCGACGCGGTGGACCCGAAGAAGTCGTTCAACCTCAAGCCCGTCTGGGTCCGCTTCCTCATCGTCTTCGCCGGTCCCGGCATGAACTTCGTGCTCGCCGTGCTCCTGACCGCCCTCGCCTTCATGGTGTGGGGCCGTCCGGTGGTGCCCGCCCTGGTCGGCCGCGTGGCCGAAGGCAGCGCGGCAGCCCAGGCGGGGGTCAAGCCGGGCGACAAGATCGTCGCCGTGGATGGCCGTCCCGTCCAGTACTGGGACGAGGTGCTGGCCCAGGTTCAGGCCAGCAAGGGCCGGAGCCTGCGCCTGGACGTCACCGACGGTGCCCGCACACGCCAGGTCACGGTTACCCCACAGCGAGTGGCCGGTCGCGACATCTTCGGCGATGAGCAGGACTACTGGGACCTCGGGGCCCGCCAGGCGGTATCGGATCAGGCGACCATCGGCGATGTCATTCCGGGAGGCGCGGCGGCCAAGGCCGGGCTCAAGCCAGGCGACATGATCGTGTCGCTGGAGACACAGCCCATCTCATCATGGGACGACTTGGCCGACGGTATCAGCAAGCGGGCGGGCCAGCCGACCGTGCTCGGCGTCAAGCGCGGAGATCAGGTGCTCACGGTAACGGTCACGCCCGCGCCGACCGGGCCCGACGGCAAGGGGCGCATCGGCATCAGCCATTCCATGGCCCCCGCCGCCGGCGCGGTGTTCGTTCGCTCCAATCCGCTCGCCGCCATCCGGGACGGCGCGCTCAAAACCTGGGAGTGGACGCAGCTCACGGTCAAGGGCATGTACAAGCTGATCACGGTGCAGCTGGCCCCCTCGAACATCGGCGGGCCCATCCAGATCGCCGCGGCGGCCGGAGAGCAGGCGCGCCAGGGGCTGCCGTATCTCACGCTCTTCACGGCCCTGATCAGCGTCAACCTTGCCGTGCTCAACCTCTTGCCCGTGCCGATGCTGGACGGCGGACATCTCCTCTTCTTCGCCTGCGAGGCGGTGCTCGGTCGGCCCATCTCCGTCCGCAAGCGCGAAATCGCCCAGCAGGTCGGCTTCGTGCTCCTGATGATGCTGATGGTGTATGCGGTCTACAACGATCTGTCGCGCCTCGACGTCTTCCACCGGTTCTTCCGCTGACCCGGACGACCATGGGCCAATACCGCTGCCATGTGTTCGTGTGCACCTCCGGGGAGACCTGTCCGCAGCAGGGTGACGTCGAGAAGTACGTCAAGACGCTCCGCGCCGGCGCGGCCGCGGCGGGAAAGCAGGCCGACGTCCGCATCAACAAGGCGGGGTGCTTCTCGCAGTGCGGCCACGGCCCCATGATCGTCGTCTACCCCGAGAATGTCTGGTACGCGGGCGTGCAGGACTCCGATCTCCAGGAGATCCTCGAGTCGCACATCCTGGGCGGCCGTCCCGTCAAGCGCTTGCTCTACGATCCGGGCGTGCCCGGAGCCAACAAAGTTCCGGGCGCCGCGTAGGCCATGCGCTGGACCCGCTCGCTCATCCCGACGCTCAGGGAGGACCCTGCGGACGCCGAGGCCATCAGCCACAAGCTCATGGTCCGCGCGGGGCTCGTCCGCCAGTTGGCCGCCGGCATCTACGTCTACCTGCCCGTGGGCCTGCGCGTCATCGAGAAGGTCAATGCCATCATCCGCGAAGAGATGAACCGCATCGGCGGCCAGGAGCTGACCATGCCGGTGCTGCAGCCCGCGGAGATCTGGCAGCAGTCGGGTCGTTGGGACGCCATCGGCGGCGAGATGTTCCGGCTCAAGGATCGCAACCAGCGCGACATGTGCCTTGGGATGACGCATGAGGAAGTGGTAGCCTGGCTGGCCGCGCGGGAGATCCGCTCCTACCGGGACTTACCGCAGATCTGGTACCAGATCCAGACCAAGGAGCGAGACGAGGCGCGGCCGCGATCTGGCGTGCTCCGCACCCGGGAGTTCCTCATGAAGGACTCTTACACGCTCGACCCCGACCAGGCCGCCCTCGACGTCTCGTACAACGCGCACAAGCAGGCCTACGGTAAGATCTTCGACCGCTGCGGCATCCGCTACGTCGTGGTCGACTCCGATCCCGGCATGATGGGCGGGTCAGGATCGCACGAGTTCATGGCGCCGAGCGCGGCCGGAGAGGACGAGGTCGCCCTCTGCGCCGGCTGCGACTACGCGGCCAATGTCGAGCTGGCCCGCGGCGTGCCGCGATCCGCCTCCCTGCCTGAGGAGGCGGGCCCGCGCGACGTCGCCACTCCCGAGGCCCGGACCATCGCCGAGGTGGCGGCCCAGCTCAAGATCGACCCCGCCTGCACCATCAAGAGCCTGCTCTACATGGCGGGCGACACGCCCGTTCTCGCCCTCGTGCGCGGAGACCACAATCTCCACGAGCGCAAGCTCGCGCGGGCCCTGGGCGCCGAGCCGCGCCCGGCGCGCCCGGAAGAGGTGCGACAGCACCTGGGCGTCTCCGTAGGCTCGGTCGGTCCCGTCGGCCTCAAGGGCGGGGGCGTGCGTGTCCTCGCCGACGAGTCACTCAAGACCGGGCGATATGTCGTGGGGGCCAACCGTGACGGGTTCCATCTCGTCGGGGTGAGAGCCGGCAAGGACTTCGGCTGCGACTGGGCCGATCTCCAGGTGGCCCTGCCCGGCGAGGGCTGTCCCCGATGTGGCAAGCCCCTGCAGGTCGAGCGGGTCATCGAGGTGGGCAATATCTTCAAGCTCGGGACCAAGTACTCGATGGGCCTCAATGCCATGTACCT
The DNA here is from genome assembly GCA_036002485.1 of Candidatus Methylomirabilota bacterium. Classification (NCBI taxonomy): domain Bacteria; phylum Methylomirabilota (SeqCode); species Candidatus Methylomirabilota bacterium. Next base: position 17,629 of record DASYTI010000222.1, read on the forward strand.
GGACGAGGCGGGGCAGCAAAAGCCCATCGTCATGGGCTCCTATGGCATAGGTCCCGCACGCATCGCCGCGGCTGCCGTCGAGCAGCGTCACGATGCGGACGGAATCATCTGGCCCTGGGCCATCGCGCCCTTCCACGTCCATCTCATCCCGGTCGCCGTGAAGGACGCCTCGCAGATGGCGGCGGCCGAGGATATCGAGCGGACCCTGGTCGAGGCGGGCTTCGACGTCCTCATGGACGATCGTGACGAGCGGGCGGGGGTCAAGTTCAAGGACGCGGACCTCCTGGGCATCCCGATCCGCGTGACGGTGGGCAATGCGTTCGTCAAGGAAGGGGTCGTGGAGGTCCGAGACCGCGCGACACGAGTGGACCAGAGGGTGGCCAAGGCACAGGTGGTCGAGGCGGCCCGGGTCGTAGAGGCCGTGCAGGCCATGGGGTGAGGCCCCGTCCTTGCGGGTGACCGCTACATGTGCTAAAGTTTTGACAAAAGTGGGCGCCGCCCACTTTTTTGTTCTGTATAGATGCGGCGAGAGCTGAAGAGGTCGTTCGAGCCGAGGCATGGCCCGCTCTTCGAGATGAGCGGCAGAGCCGCGAGGCGAGGGCTGGGTCGATCCCGCAGGCGACGAGCATGAGGAGGCGAGGGCTGAAGAGTGGCGGCTATGGGCCTGTTGGCCGGTGACGGGGAGGCGCTCTTGGCCAAGGTCGAAGCTGTCCTGTCTCCGGTCCTGGAGGCGCATGGGCTCGAGCTGGTGGACACGCAGTGGCGCCGCGAGGGGCGGCGCTGGGCGCTGCGCTTCTTCGTGGACAAGCGGGGCGGGGCGGGCATCGCCGATTGTCAGCGCTTCAGTCACGAAGCGGGCGATGTGCTGGACGTGTCGGGTCTTTTGACAGAGTCGTATGACCTCGAAGTGTCCTCACCCGGGCTCGACCGTGAGCTCCGGAAGGACAGGGAGTTTGTCTGGGCGGTCGGGAAGGACGTGCGGTGCTGGGTGCGCGAGCCGGTGACGGGTCGGCTCGAATTCGCGGGGCGTCTCGAGGCGGCGTCGACGGAGCGGCTAGTCATCCAGGCTCCCGACGGCGGACGCGACGAGGTGCCGCGGGCGCTCCTGACCAAGGCGCGCCTGGACCCGCCATTCAGACGGAAGTGAGCGGACGCAGCCATGATGAACAAAGAGCTCATCTACGTGATCGGCCAGATGGCGACGGAGAAGGGGATAGACAAAGAAGTCCTCTTCGAGGCGCTGGAGTCTGCCCTCCTGTCGGCCTCCAAGAAGACCATGGGGGTGGCCGACAATGCGCGCATGGAGCTGGATCGGCACACGGGGGCTCTCAGGGTCTTCGCGCGCAAGAAGGTCGTGGAGAGCGTCACCGACGCCAAGCTCGAGATCGCGCTCAGCGAGGCGCGCAAGCTGAACGCCGAGGCGGAGCTCGAGGACGAGATCGAGATCGAGCTGCCCCCGCAGGAGTTCGGCCGCATCGCCGCCCAGACGGCCAAGCAGGTCATCCTGCAGCGGGTCCGCGACGCCGAGCGTGATGCCGTCTACTCCGACTTCATCGACAAGCAAGGCAAGATCATCCGCGGCACCGTCCACCGCATCGAGAAGCGCAACGTGATCGTGGACCTGGGCAAGGCGGAGGCCGTCATCACCGAGCGCGAGCAGATTCCCGGCGAGCGCTACAACCCCAATGACCGGGTGCGCGCCTATGTGCAGGAGGTCAAGAAGACGGCCAAAGGGCCGCAGATCCTCCTCTCGCGCGCGGACGCCGGCTTTCTCGTGCGGCTCTTCGAGGCCGAGATTCCCGAGATCGCCGAGGGCATCGTGCAGGTCAAGGCGGCGGCCCGGGAGCCGGGAGAGCGCGCCAAGGTGGCGGTGGTCTCCACCAAGCGCGACGTCGATCCCATCGGCGCCTGCGTGGGGCTCCGGGGCACGCGCATCCAGGTCATCAGCCGCGAGCTTCGCAGCGAGAAGATCGATATCGTGGAGTGGGCGGCCGACCCCGCCACCTTCGTGGCGCGGGCCCTCTCGCCGGCCAAGGTGTCCTCGGTCACCCTCGGCTCTCCCGACGAGGGCGGCGAGGCCCGCACGGTGCTCGTGATCGTGCCGGACAACCAGCTCTCGCTCGCCATCGGCAAGAAGGGCCAGAACGCCAGGCTCGCCGCCAAGCTGACCGGGCTTCACGTCGACATCAAGAGCGAGGGAGAGGTGGAGGAAGAGCGCCGGCTCCTCGAGGAGGAGCGGGCCTGGGGACAGGCGGCCCTCGCCGAATTCCCGGGTCTCGGCCCTCAGATGATCGAGCGTCTGGCCGAGCACGGGCTCTTCTCGCCGGTGCGCATCGCGCGCGCGGGGCTCGAGGCCCTCGAGGCGATACCCGGGCTCGGCGAGAAGAAAGCCGCCGCCGTCCTCGCCGCGGCCGAGGAGTGGATAGCCCAGCATCCCCCCGTCGAGCCAGCGTCCGAAGCGGCGCTGGAAAGCACGGAGGATACCCGGGCCGTCGAGGGAGAGACTCAGCCCGAGGGCGAGGTTCCGCCCGAGAGCATGGCGCGGACGTCCGCCGAGTGACGGCCGGGCCCACGCGCACCTGTATCGGATGCCGGCGCGCGCGACCCAAGCGAGATCTCGTGCGGCTGGTCCGGGGTAGGGACGGGCGAGTGACGGTGGATGAAAGGGGAGAGGCACCGGGCCGAGGGGCGTACGTGTGTCGCGACGCCCAGTGTGTGGAAAAGGCGCTGCGGGCTGGGCAGCTGGCGCACGCGTTCAAGCGGCCCAGTGAGCCCCCCACGACGGGCGCGCCGGGCATCTTGGGTACGTCTGGGTCGAGGCGGGCGCTGAAGCAAGAGTCTCTCGAGGAGCACGAGGCTCTCAACCACAAGGTGAGGAGGTAAAGGGGCTGTGGCGGCACGAGTGAAGGTTATCGACCTCGCGAAGGAGCTGGGAGTCACCAGCAAGGACCTGATCGTCGCCCTCGAGGCCATGGGCCAGAAGGGCATGCGGGCCATGACTCCGCTGCAGACGGCGACGGCCAATGAGCTGCGGGTGAAGCTCGGCCGCGGCCGAGATCTGCCCGGAGAAGCCAAGCCCAAGCGGCTGCCCAAGCCCAAGCCCGCCACCGCCGAACCCAAGAAGCCCGCCGCGGCCAGAAAGAAGAGCGCTGGCGGAGAGCCAGCCACGAAGCCCGTGAAGAAGAGGGCCACCACCATCGAGTCCGAGGAGCCCTTGGCGCCGTCGCCGGCCGAAGAGTTCAAGCCAGCGGCGACTCTGTTCCGCCACACCGCCGCCGCGGGGCCGATCGAGGGTGCGCCAGTGGTGACGCCGCCCGCTCCCGCTCCTGTTCCCGCGCCGCCGGTGGGGCCCGCGCCGGCCGTCCCCACGCCGGCAGGTCCATCAATAGTGAAGAAGGAGCCGCCGGCTCCGACGCCGCTCCGGCCTACCGTGCCGTCGCCACCCGCCGCGCCGCGCCCCATCGTGCCCGCGGCATCGCCCCCGGGCATCGCCCCGCCAGCGCCACGGCGCGTCGCCCCGGTTGCTCCAACGCGCCCCGTGCCGCCCGCGCCTCCCGCGAGGCCCGTCGTGCCCGCGGCGCCCGTCAAGCCCGCCGCCGCCGCCGTGACTCCTCCTCCCAAGGTCGAGGTCCCGCCGGTGCCGCGTCCGGCGCCCGAACCGCCCGAGCCGCCGGTCGAGATTAAGCGCGAGCTCATCAAGGTGCCCGAGTCGGTGACCGTGGGTGAGCTCGCCGCGGCCATGCGCCGGAAATCGGGCGAGGTGATTAAGGCGCTGCTCGAGCTGGGTGTCATGGCCACCGTGAACGAGGTGCTCGACCCGACCGCGGCCAAGCTCGCCGCCGACAAGTTCCATTTCGACGTGGAGGTTCGCTCACTCGAGGGCGACATCCTCGAAGAGGAGGACGTCGACCCCAGCCAGCTCAGTCTCCGGCCGCCCGTGGTCACGGTGATGGGTCACGTCGACCACGGCAAGACCTCGCTCCTCGACATGATCCGGACCACCAAGGTGGCGGAGCGCGAGGCGGGAGGCATCACCCAGCACATCGGGGCCTACCAGGTCGACACGTCCCACGGCAAGGTCACCTTCCTCGACACCCCGGGCCACGAGGCGTTCACCGCCATGCGGGCCCGCGGCGCCCAGGCCACCGACATCGTCATCCTCGTGGTCGCCGCCGACGACGGCGTCATGCCTCAGACGGTGGAGGCGGTCAACCACGCCAAGGCGGCCAACGTGCCGATCCTGGTGGCCGTGAACAAGATCGACAAGCCTGGCGCGGAGCCCGATCGCGTGAAGCGTGAGCTCTCCAATCTGGGCCTGGTGCCGGAGGACTGGGGTGGACAGACCATCTTCGTGCCCACCTCGGCCAAGCGGGGTGACGGGATACCGCAATTGCTCGAGATGACGGCGCTTCAGGCCGAGGTGCTCGAGCTACGCGCGAATCCGAACCGGGCCGCCCGCGGCATCATCGTGGAAGGCCGGCTCGACCGCGGCCGGGGTCCGGTCGCCACGGCGCTGATCCAGTCCGGCACGCTCAAGGAAGGGGATGCCGTGGTCGTCGGGTCCTACTCGGGCCGCGTCCGCGCGATGTTCAGCGACCGCGGCAAGAAGGTATCCACGGCCGGTCCTTCCGATCCCGTCGAGGTCTTGGGGCTGTCGGGTGTCCCGCAGGCGGGCGACACCCTCCTCGTCGTCGCCGACGAACGGAAGGCGCGGCAGATCGCCACCGTGCGTGCCGACCGGGATCGGCTCAAGGGCAAGGGCGCCACCCGCGTCACCCTGGAGGATCTGCACAAGCAGATCGCGGCGGGCGAGGTCAAGGAACTGCGCCTCGTCCTCAAGGCGGACGTGCAGGGCTCGGTCGAAGCGCTCACGGAGTCGCTGGAGCGGCTGTCGACCGACGAGGTTCGTCTCAAAGTGATCCACGGCTCGGTGGGCGCGGTGAATGAGTCCGACGTCATGCTCGCCTCGGCCTCCAACGCCATCGTGCTCGGATTCAACGTGAAGGCCGAGCCCAAGGCCACCACCCAGGCCCAGTCCGACGGCGTCGACCTGCGCAACTACAGCGTGATCTACGACGTGCTGAACGACGTCAAGGCGGCGCTCTCCGGCATGCTGGCGCCCGAGATTCGTGAGACGGTCCACGGCCGGGCCCAGGTCAAGCAG
>DASYTI010000223.1 GCA_036002485.1 Candidatus Methylomirabilota bacterium
CGAGATGAGCGCGGCCATCATCTCGCCCACGGCCGGAGCGAGCTTGAAGCCGTGGCCCGACATGCCGGCCGCCACGAAGAAGCCCTCGAGGTCCGTCTCGTCGAGGATGGGCATCCAGTCCGGCGTGATGTCGAAGGCCCCTGCCCAGCCGCGCGCGTAGCGAGCGTCCGCCATTCGCGGCACCGCTCGGCTCGTGCGTTCGAGGGCCACGCTCGCCTCGTCGAAGGAAGGCTCGGCGCCGAGGAGCTCGGGATCCATGGGGTGCTGGGTCTCGTCGTCGATGAGCGAGCCGGTCAGGGTGAGGCCGCCGGTCTCCGGTCGAAGATAGCTGCCGCCCGCCAGATCCATGTAGACCATGTGGTCGGGACCGAAGCTGGGATCGCGCGCCACGACGAAGACGGGATGACGCCCGATGACGATGGGCAGCTCGATGCCCCCGAGCCGCGCCACGGCAGGCGACCAGAGCCCGGCGGCATTGACCACGACCGGACTCGAGATCTCCTCTCCCGCGGCGGTGACGACGCCCGTGACCCTGCCGCTGGACTGCCGGAGCGATGCCACCTCCGCGCCCTGTTCGATGACGGCACCGCGCCGTCGCGCCGCCTCGGCATAGGCGGCATTGACGGCGGGAGGGTCTCCGTATCCCGAGCCGGGCTCGTGGAGCACGGCCCCGAGCCCGGCGGGGTCGATGCGCCGCTCGAGGCGGTGGAGATCGGCGGGCTCCAGGATCTCGGCGCGGACGCCAAGACCTCGCTGAAGGGCCAGGGTCTTCTCGAGCGCGGGCCGCATGGCGGCGCTGACGCCGATGAGGACCCCGCAGGGCTTGAACCCGGCGTCGCCACCCACGGCTTCCTCGAAATGCTCGAAGACCTCGAGGGAGCGAAGGACCATGCGGGTGGTCTCCGGCGTCGGGTAGAGCTGGCGGATGATGCCGACGGAGCGGCCGGTGCCGCCCGCGCCGACGAAGCGCCGCTCCAGGACGAGGACGCGTCCGAAGCCGGCCCCGGCCAGGTGAAAGGCGAGCGAGCAGCCGGTGACGCCGCCGCCGATGATGACGGCGTCGGCCGCTCTCATGAAGAGTCGAGAAGCCGGACGGGATCGCCCTGACTGATGGTACCGGGCTGCAGCACCTTGGCGTAGACACGGCTCCATCCTGGATGTCGCTTCTGCGACACGCGGGCGAAGTCTCCGCCGAGGAAGCTCGGCCTGATATTGAAGCAGGGGCTCGTGTAGCGGGTGATCTCGATTCTCACGCGCTCACCGAGCTCGAGCACGGCCCCCGGCTGGACCCGCTCCCAGTCGAGGCCCTCAAGGGTCAGGTTCTCCCCGATGGCGCCCGGCGTGATCGTGTGTCCCTCGACCTGGAGGGCCCGGATCTGCTCGAGAGAGAAGATGCAGAGGGCCCGCTCGGGGCCCCCATGGTGCTCGAGGTCTCGGTGACCGTCGCCCTCGAGCCCATTCGCGATCACCCGGGCGGAGGCCACCGGGAGCTTGGGGACTCCCCCGGGGGAAATATTGATCTGGACCACTCGGCCTTTGCTGCTCAAGGTGAGGCCTCCCCGGTCAGGGCTTCGCGGGCCCTCGCCGTATCATGCGCTTGATCACGGCCTCGAGGACGATCTCGCCGCGCTGGTTGAGCACCTCGTGCCGATAGGTCACGATACCGCGGTCGGGCTTCTTGGTCTCGCGCTTCTCGGTGATGACCACGCGCACGCGGAGGGTATCGCCCACGAGCACGGGGGCCACGATCTTGATCTCGCTGCCCAGGTACGACATGCCCGTGCCGTGGATGAGGCCCGTCTGGATGACGAGCCCCTCCGAGAGGCAGAAGGTGAAAGCGCCGGGGGCGGGCCGGCCCTTGAAGACCGAGGAGCTCTGGACGAACTCCATGTCGTAGAAGAGCGGCTCGATGAAGCCGCAGAGGTTGACGAAGGCGCAGATATCAGCCTCGGTCACCGTGCGCCCCGTCGTCTCGTAGGTGGCGCCAGCCTCGTGCTCCTCGTAGGTCAGTCCGTGCGTGCGCATGTCGCGTCTCCTCACGCTTCGCCGAGATAGGCCCGGCGAACTTCGGGGTTGTCGGCGAGGTCCTTCGCGGAGCCCTCGAGGACGATGCCGCCCGTCTCCAGGACATAGCCGCGGCCGGCGATGGACAGCGCCATGGCCGCGTTCTGCTCCACGAGCAGGATGGTCACGCCCTGCTTGTTGATGGCGAGGACGGTCTCGAAGATCTGCTCCACCAGGACGGGGGCGAGGCCCATGGAGGGCTCGTCGAGCAGGAGGAGGGTGGGGCGGGCCATCAAGGCGCGGCCGATGGCGAGCATCTGCTGCTCGCCGCCCGAGAGCGTGCCCGCGACCTGGGCGCGCCGCTCCTGGAGGCGCGCGAAGATCGAGAAGACACGGTCCATGTCCTCTCGCACGCCGGCATCCCGGCGCGTGAAGGCGCCCATCTCGAGGTTCTCGAGGACGGTGAGCCGATTGAAGATGCGCCGGCCCTCGGGCACGTGGGTGATGCCCCGGTGCACGATGGCATGAGAGGCAACGCCGAGGAGCGACTGACCCTGGAAGAGGATATCGCCCTCGCGCGGGTGCAGGAGCCCCGAGAGGGCGCGGAGGGTCGTCGTCTTGCCCGCGCCGTTGCTGCCGAGGAGGGTGACAATTTCCCCCTCGCGCACCTCGAAGGAGACGCCCCGCAGGGCGCGGATCTCGCCGTAGGAGACGTGGAGCTCCCGCACCTCAAGCACGGCCGCCCCCTGCCGCGGGCGTCCACTTTCGCCGCCCCAGATACGCCTCGATCACGCGCGGGTCCTTCTGTACCTCGACGGCCCGTCCCTCGGCGATCTTCTCGCCGTAGTCGAGGACGGTGACGTGATCCGAGACTTCCATGACCACGCGCATGTTGTGCTCGATGAGCAGGATGGTCAGACCGAGGTCGGCGATGAGGCGGCGCAGGAGGGCCATGAGACTCCGCGCCTCGCCCTGGGTCATGCCCGCCGTGGGCTCGTCGAGGAGCAGCAGGGCGGGCCGGGAGGCGAGGGCGCGGCCGATCTCGAGACGGCGCTGGTCACCATAGGGCAAGTTGCGGGCGATCTCGTTGGCCCGGCCGCGCAGCCCGACGACGTCGAGCAGCTCCGCCGCCCGCGCCCAGAGGGCCCCCTCCTCCGTCTTGAAGCGCCGGTTTCGCGACAGCGCGCTCCAGAAGCCCGTGCCCACCCGCGCGTGCATGCCCACGAGGACGTTCTCCACCGCCGTCATGTTGCGAAAGAGGCGGATGTTCTGGAAGGTGCGGCAGATGCCGAGCGCGGTGATCTGATCGGAGCGGAGGCCCAGGAGAGGAGCGCCCCGGAAGCTCACCGTTCCCTCCTCGGGCACGTAGAGGCCGGTGAAGACATTGAAGAACGTGGTCTTGCCGGCGCCGTTCGGCCCGATGATGGAGGCGATGCGGCCTTCCTCGAGGATGAAATCGACCTTGTTCAGGGCGATCAGCCCGCCGAATCGCTTGGTGATGCCGCGCGCCTCGAGAAGCGCCGTCATCTCAGGGCTCCACCGGCTCCTGGAGCTCGCGCGTGCGGCGCCGCGCGGGCAGGATCCCCTGCGGCCGGAAGATCATCATGAGCACGAGGATGAGGCCGAAGACCATGCGCTCGTACTTCGCCGGCTCGAGCTGGGTGGGCAGGTTGGCGAGGCTGTAGCCGAAGATCGTCACGCCGGCATTGCGCAGCTCGTTGAGCCAGAGGGAGAGGCCCTTGAGGACCTGGAGGTTCAGCACGGTGACCACGGCCGCGCCCAGGATGGCCCCGGGGATGGAGCCCATGCCGCCCAGGATGATCATGGCGAGCACGCCGATGGACTCCATGAAGGTGAAGGACTCCGGGTTGACGAAGACCTGCTTGGCCGCGAAGAGCACGCCCACGGCGCCCGCGAAGGACGCGCCACAGGCGAAGGCCAGGAGCTTCATGCGCACGAGCGGCACGCCCATGGCCTGGGCGGCCGTCTGGTCCTCGCGGATCGCTTCCCACGCGCGGCCGATGTGCGAGTCCTCCAGCCGGCGGTTGACGAGCACGGTGACGCCGACGATGAGCAGCACGAGGGCGTAGAGGTAGAGCGGATAGATGACGTTCGGGTTCGGGTCGATCCCGAGCGCCTGCAGGAGCGGGGCGAAGAAGATGGGCGGTCGCCCGATGGGCGTGATGCCCTTGGGCCCATTGGTGATGTTGATCGGCTTGTCGAGATTGTTGGCGAGCACGCGGATCACCTCGCCAAACCCCAGCGTCACCAAGGCGAGGTAGTCGCCGTGCAGTCGCAGCACGGGGAGGCCGAGCAGGATTCCCGCTCCCGCGGCCACGCCGACCCCCACGAGGAGGAAGGCGAAGAACCACCACGGGGGCAGCGGGAAGGCATTGCCGCCGAAGATCAGGTTGGCCTGGGGCGAGCCGAAGATCGCCCAGGAGTAGGCGCCCACGGCGAAGAAGGCGACATAGCCGAGGTCCAGGAGCCCAGCCAGCCCCACCACGATGTTGAGCCCGAGGGCGAGCGCCGCGAAGATCCCCACCTGGATCGCGATCTCCATGTAATAGGCATTGATGGTCCCGAGCACGGGCATGAGCACGCCGAGAGCGACCACCGTGAGCGAGACCTTGAGCCAGCGGGGTATGCGCGCGAAGTACAGGAGGAAGATCGAGGCCTGGAAGAGCATGAAGACCACGATGGAGCGCGGAAACCTCGCCACGCCCAACGCGGTGACGGCGAGCAGCATGGCCACGAGGATCGTTGCCGGCACGGGGCGGTCGAGCAGCGACTTGATCATTTGTCAGGCCCGCTCCCTGACGATCTCGCCGAGGATGCCCTTGGGCCGGAAGATCAGGATGAGGATCAGGATCGAGAAGGCGAAGATGTCCTTGTACTCGGCCCCGAAGGCCCCACCCGTCAGGAGGGAGAGGTAGGCGGCCGCGAAAGACTCGAGCAAACCCAGCACGAGCCCCCCGAGCATGGCCCCCGGGATGTTCCCGATGCCTCCGAGCACGGCCGCGGTGAAGGCCTTGAGCCCCGGGATGAAGCCCGTGTACGGGTTGATCAGGCTGTACTGGACGCCGAAGAGCACGCCCGCCCCGCCGCCCATGGCCCCGCCGATCAGGAAGGTGAGGGAGATGATGCGGTTGACGTTGATACCCATGAGGCTGGCCGCGGCCTGGTCCTCGGCGACGGCGCGGATAGCCTTGCCGATCTTCGTCCGGTTGACGAGGTTGTGCAGGCCCCAGAGCATGAGGAGGGCGGCCACGATGACCACGAGCGACTTCACGGAGACGTCGATGGTGTGGGTCAGCTCGAAGCGGTGGTTGAGCGCGTCCATGGACGGGTAGACGAGGTTGAAGGCGTTGCGCCAGATCGACTCCACGAGGCGGATGGCGTCCTGGAGGAAGAAGGAGACGCCGATGGCGGAGATGAGGGGGATCAAGCGGGGGGCGTGGCGGAGAGGGCGGTAGGCCGTGCGTTCGACGACGACGGCGAGAAGCCCGGAGGCGGCCATGCCCACCAGCAAGACCACCACGAGCACGACGACCCAGGGGAGAACGTCGAGCCAGCCGGCCGCCTTGAAGGTCAGGAGCAGCTCCACGCCCACGAAGGCGCCCACGATGAAGATCTCGGAATGCGCGAAGTTGATGAACTCGAGGACGCCGTAGACCATGGTGTAGCCGAGGGCGATGAGGGCGTACATGAAGCCCAGGGTGATGCCATCGAGGAGGACCTGCGGGAAGATGCCGATCAGGAGCTCATAGTCCATCGGCACGGGGTCCCACGGAGGGTAGCGCGGGAAGGGCGGCTCGCCGCCCTTCCCGCTGACGACGGCGCCGAACCGCTACTTTTTGGCCGCGGGCGGCGCGATGGTGAGCTGCTTGACGATCTTGTTGTCGCCCCACTTTGCCGGGTCGTCGCTGGCCACCGTCAGCACGAAGTACTGGGCCTTGAGCCGATCACCCTTGCTGTCGAAAGCGATGTCCCCGGTGATCCCGGCCAGCTTGGCCTTGCGGACGGCCGCCGCCACGTCCTCGCGGGTGACCTTGCCGCCCTTGGCCGCGTCCTCGATGGCCTTGATGGCGATGGTCGTCGCGTCGTAGGCCTCCGCGGCATAGGGCTCGGGGTTCTTGCCGAACTTCTTCTTGTACTCGTCCACGAAGGCCTTGGCCTTGGGCAGGGCCGAGGCGGGGCCCGCCGCCGAGGTGTAGGCCATGCCCACCACCGCCTTGCCCGCGATCTTCGTCAGGTCGGAGGAGTCCATGCCGTCCGGGCCCATGAACTTGGACTTGACGCCCTTCTCGCGCGCCTGCTTGAAGAACGGCGCCGCCTGATCGTAGATGCCGCCGAAGTAGATGATGTCAGGGTTCTTGGCCTTGATGGGCGTGAGGATGGCGTCGAAGTTCGACTTCTCCTCGGTGCCCTCGAAGGCCACCACCTTGATGCCCTTCTTCTCCGCATCGGCCTTGAAGAACTCGGCGATGCTCTGCCCGTACTGCGTCTTGTCATGGACGATGGCGGCGCTCTTGACCTTCAAGGAGTGGGCGTACTCGGAGCCGACCACGCCCTGCACGTCGTCGCGGCCGCACACGCGGTTGACGCTGGGGTAGTTGCGATCGGTGACCACGGGGTTGGTGTTGGCCGGCGAGATCATGACCACGCCGACTTCCTTGTAGACCTCGGACGAGGGAATGGCCACGCCCGAGTTCAAGTGGCCGATCACGGCCATGATGTCCTTGTCGGCGATGATGTTCTTGGCGTTGGCGACCCCCACGTCGGGCTTGGCCTGATCGTCGAAGGGCACGAGCTCGACCTTGTAGCCCATCTTCTCGAGGTTGCCCTTGAGCTTCTCGACGGCCAGCTGCGTACCGAGCTTGATCCCCTCGCCGAGAGCCGCCTGGCCGCCCGACAGCGGGCTCTGCGTGGCGATCTTGATGGTGCCCTTGGACTGGGCATCCGCGGGCGCGGCGCCGGGCAGCACCAGTGCCGCGACGGCCAGCGCGCTCAGCAGGTGGCGGAATCGCAGGGTCTTCATTCGGTGTCCTCCTCGGTGCGGGTCGGCCTTCAAGCGGGTCGGCCCGCGGTGCGGGTCGACCGGTTGACAAGCGGCGCCATTATAGCGGGTTTGCGAGGGAGGTCAACGGTCCGTGCGGGCCGCGGCCTTGGTGCGCATGGCCGTCATGGCGTCGAGCTGGCGTCGTGCCTCGGCGTCGGCGGGGGAGACGAGCAGCGTCTCCTGCAAGAGCGCCATGGCCTGGATCGTGCGGCCGGCCTCGCGCTCGGCCTCCGCGACCCGGAGCAATGCCGTCGCGTAGTCGCGGCCGAGATTCGCGAAGTACGGGTCCTGGGCCCAGGCGCGGCGGAAATACGGAAGCGATTCAGTCAGGCGACCGGTCTGGGCATACAGCGCTCCCATGTTGGCGAGGGCGCCCGTGAGGTTCGGGTCGAGCGTGAGGGCCTGGCGCAGCATCGCCTCCGCCTCGACGTCCTTGCGCTGGCCGTGGAGCGCCGTGGCGATATTGTTGGCCACGGTCGCGCGGGTGGGCCTGAGCTGAAGGGCCCGCCGGTACGCGGACTCCGCCTCGGGATGCCGCTTCTGCGCGGTCAGGGACGTCCCGAAATTATTCCAGCACACGGCACACTCGGGGTCTATCTCGACGGCCCAGCGCCAGAGGGTCTCGGAGTCCTGCCAGATCTTGCTCTGGTCCCAGGTCGCCACGCCCAGCATCAAGACGAGCACGGCGGCCCCCAGCGCGATGCTTCGCACGATCACGGGGCCTAGGCGGAGCCGGAGGTCAGCGGAGAGGAGGCGCATGAGCCCGCCCCCCAGCAGCAAGGCCAGGCCCAGCCCCGAGAGATAGCTGTAGCGGTCGTGGGCCAGCTGATGGCCCGAGTGCACGGCTCCGCTGATGGGCAGGAGCATCACGACGGAGAAGGTCCAGGCCGCGAGACCGGCCGGCCACCGGCGCCGCAACGCGATGAGGGCCGTCGTGATCAGGACGAAAGCGATCATGGGGACCACGAAGCGGATGGAGAGGGGATCGAGCCGCGACGGCAGCTCGTACAACGGGATGAGCTGCACGGGCCAGAGCCAGCGCGCCGGATAGAACATGAGGGCGTAGGCGGTCATGGCGATACGCGCGCCCACGCCGTAGCTCTCGTAGCCCGTGACGCCGGTGCCCTTGAGCACGACGGTGAGAGCGAGGAGAGCCCCCGCCGCCCCGATCACGGCCCAGGGCAGCTTTTCCAGGAGGCAGCGGCGCCAGCCGAGCCGTCGGATCCGCCCCAGCGGATAGGCGTCGAGGAGGAGAAGGACGGCGGGCAAGGGCATGGCCGATGCCTTGGAGAGGAGCGCCGCCGCGAAGGCCAGCAGGGAGAGCGCTCTCCACGCGGGCTGGATGGTCTCCGCGGCGACGGCTCGAAGATAGGCCAGGGCCGAGAGCAGAAAGAAGAAGCTGGAGAGCACGTCCTTTCGCTCGGTGATCCACACGACGGATTCCACGCGAAGCGGGTGGACGGCGAAGAGCAGGGCGGCGAAGGCCGCGCCGAAGTCCGCCGGCCCCGGTGAAGCGACCTCGTCCGAGGTGTCGGGCGAGCGTGCCGCCCTCAGGAGCCGACGCGCTATCCAGTAGACGGCCACCGCATTGGCCGCGTGGAGGAGGAGGTTGAGAACGTGGTAGCCGCGGGGCTTGAGCCCGCCCAGCGCGAAGTTCAAGCCGAAGCTCATCCACGTCAGCGGGATGTAGTGGCCCAGGACGGCGCTCGTCCACATCCACTCGAGCTGCGCGCGGCCGAGCCCGTGGACGCCTTGGTTGTTGACGACATTGTCGTAGTCGTCCCAGTTGACGAAGTCTCCGCCCAGGCCCGGCCAGAAGGTCAGGAAGGCGACGGCGAAGACGAGGGCGGGGAGGAGGGCGCGGCGCGCGTGGGTCATCGAGCGGGCGGCCGCCCCGCCTGGAGGCGCGCCTGAGCGAGCAGGAACCGGGTGGCCTCCGATCCGCCGTCGAGGGTGAGGGCCCGCTCGAGAACGGGCACCGCCTCGGCGCCCCGGCCGCGCTCCACGAGCGCCTGGCCGAGATTGCGGTGCGTATCGGAGTCCTGGGTCAGGATCTGGGAGGCCGCGGTGAGCAGGGGCACCGCCTCGTCGAGCCTGCCCTGTCGCGCGAGCTCGATGCCATGGTTGCGTAAAGCATAGCCCAGATTGCGCTGGAGACCAGCAAACGCCGGCTGCGTGGCCACAGCCTTGCGCAGCAATGGCAAGGCTTCGGCATAGCGCCCCTGTCTGGCCAGCAGCGCGCCGAGGTTGGCCGCGGGTCCGACCTGATTGGGGGCCAGCCTCAGGGCTTGACGGAAGGCCTCTTCGGCCTGGGCCGTCAGTCCGCGGTGCGTCAGGATGACGCCCAGGGTGTCGTACGAGGTGAAGTGATCGGCGCGCAGCTCGATGGCGTGGCGCACGAGCGCTTCTGCCCTGTCGATCATGGCCGGCGAGAGCTCTGGGCGCCGCACGATGGCCGCGGCGAGATTATTGGCGCAGACGACGCAGTCCGCGTCCAGGGCCACCGCGCGCTCCCAGAGCGAGTCGGAGTCGCGCCATATCCAGGTTTGCGCCCAGCTGGCCGCGCCCAGACCCAGGACGAGCAGGCCCGCGACCGCGAGAGCCAGGGCGGCCGTCGGGGGGGCGAGGCGGCCCGCTGCTGCGGCGCGGAGGAGTGCCCACAGCGCACCGCCCGCCACGAGGGCAAAGCCCAGCCCCGAGAGATAGCTATAGCGGTCATGCGCGAGCTGGAAGCCCGCGGGCACGATCCCGCTCACGGGCAGGAGCACGAGGGCCGAGTAGACCCAGGCCGCGAGTGCCCATGGCGCGCGCCGCCGCAGCAGGACGAGACAGGCGGTGACGATCACGAGGGCCAGGAGTGGCCCGAGAAAGCGCCCCTGCCGCAGGTCCACGCGCGAGGGCAGCTCGTAGAGCGGCGACAGCCCCACCGGCCAGACCCAGCGCGAGGGAAAGAACCAGAAGGCATAGGCGACGATGCCGATGCGCGCGCCCCCCCCCGACTGACTCCAGGCCGAAGGGGAGGCGCCGGCGCGCAGGGCGAGGATGGTCACGGCGGCGCCCACGGCGGTCATGGCCGCGTATGGCCACTTCTCGAGAAGAAGCGCGCGCCAGCCCAGATGCGTGCGGCGCAGCGGGTACAGATCAAGGAGCAGGAGGACACCAGGCAGCGTCATGACGATGGACTTGGACAGGAAGGCGGCGGCAAAGGCCAGGAGCGAGGCCGTTCGCCACCGCCCGCCGATCAGCCCGCCGCCCTCTGCCGCGCGGAGGTAAAAGAGGATCGACAGCAGGAAGAAAAGCCCGGAGAGCACGTCGCGGCGCTCGGTGATCCAGGCCACCGACTCCACCCGCAGCGGATGGACGGCGAAGATGAGGGCCGCGAAGGCGGCGCCTGCGCAGGCCGGCCCGCTCTCCGCCACGCTTGGGGACGTCTCGCGGGAGGCGCTGGCCAGGAGCCGCCGTGCCACGAAATAGAAGCAGACAGCATTGGCCGCGTGGAGCAGGAGATTGCCCAGGTGATAGCCCCAGGGATTCATGCCGCCCAGGGCGTAGTTGACTCCCAGCGTGAGCCAGGTCAGGGGAATCCAGTGGCCGAGGAGCGTGGTGGTGAACATGTAGCGAAGCTGAGGCCAGCCGAGTCCCCGATAGCCCTCGTTCATCAGGAAGTTCGTCACGTCGTCCCAGTAGAGGAATTGGCCCTGAAGCGAGGGGAGGAAAGGCACGCATGACGCGAGGGCAATGCCCGCGGGCCAGAGCAGTCGGGTCGGGGCATATCTCAGCACTCCCCTCGCCTCACCGCTCATCTACTCAGCCCTCGCCTCAGGGCTTTGCCCTTCAGCTCGAACTGCCACACCTGCGGGATCGACCCAGCCCTCGTCTCGCGGCGGCCTCCGGCCATCGCTCAACTCGAACCGCGGGCAGCGTCTCGGCTCGAAAAGCTCACGGCGCGTCACTCCGGGCCTTGCCTATGGCCTCCAGGAATGAGCGGACGGCCGCGGCCGGATCGGGCGCGCCGCATACGGCGGAGATGACGGCGGCGGCGTCGGCGCCCGCCTCGATGACCCGGCCGACATTGTCCGGGGTGATGCCGCCGATGGCCACGAGAGGCACGGGAATCTCCGCTCGTACCCGTCTCACCAGGTCGGGTCCCACGAGCTGGAAGCCGACCTTGCTCCCGGTCGGGAACATGCTGCCGACGGCGACATAGTCGGCGCCGTCGTCGCGCGCCCGTCGCGCCTGGGCCGCATCGTGGGTCGAGACGCCGAGGATCATGGGCGGAGGCAAGAGCTGGCGGGCGGTGCGGGCCGGCATGTCGTCCTGTCCCACATGGGCGCCGTCCGCGCCGACGGCCAAAGCCAGATCCACCCGATCATTCACGATGAAGAGGGCCCCGGCTTGTCGACAGCGCCGGCGAAGGGCCTGGGCGAGCGGGAAGAGCTCAGCGGGCAGCATGGTCTTCTCGCGCAGCTGCACGAGCCGGCAGCCGCCCGCGAGCACCGCCTCCAGCAGCTCGTCGAGGCGCCTCCCCCCGGAAGCCTGCCTATCCAGGATGACGTACAGGGGGGTGGGCAGCGTCACGCGCTAGATAACTCGGAGGGGGGCTCCGCCCCCCTTCCGAAGCCTCCCCCCGACGCAGTGCGAGCCGCAGGACGTCGCGAGGCTGGGGCCCTGCCGTCCGAGGCGAGCAATCTGAGAATGGCCCCGGCGAAGCCGGCGCTCGAAGCGGACCACCCCTGCTCGCGAGGGCATGAGAATTACTTGGACAGCCCGCTAGAGACCGACCTCGAGGCGCGGCGGCGCGTACTCCCCGGAGACGAAGACGGGGTCGGCGAGGAGCTTCTGGTGGAAGGGGATCGTCGTCTTGACGCCCTCCACGACCGTCTCGGCCAGGGCGCGCTGCATCCGGGCGATGGCCTCCGCGCGGTCCCGGCCATACGCGATGATCTTGGCGATCAGCGAATCGTAGTACGGCGGCACCGACGCCCCCGGCATCATGTGGCTGTCCACGCGTATACCGTGGCCGCCGGGGGGCAGCCAGGCCGTCACCGTGCCGGGCGAGGGGACGAAGTGCTCGGGATCCTCGGCATTGATGCGGCACTCGATGGCGTGGCCGGAGACACGGACGGCGCTCTGCTTGTAGCCGAGCGACTCGCCCAGGGCGATCCGGACCTGCTCGCGCACGAGGTCGATGCCCGTGACCATCTCCGTCACGGGATGCTCGACCTGGATGCGGGTGTTCATCTCGATGAAGTAGAACTCGCCCCCGCGCCCCACCAGGAACTCGACGGTGCCCGCCGAGACGTAGTTGACGGCGTTGGCCACCGCGAGGGCGGCCTTGCACAGTCCCTCGCGCGTAGTCTGGGAGATGGCGGAGGCGGGGCTCTCCTCGAGAAGCTTCTGGTGCCGTCGCTGCACGGAGCAATCGCGCTCGCCCAGGTGAACCCGGATGCCATTCCTGTCTCCGAGCACCTGGACCTCGACGTGCCGCGCCTCCTCCACGAACTTCTCCAGGTAGAGCTCCGAGGAGCCGAAGGCCTGCGCGGCCTCGGACTGGCACGTGGCGAAGGCCTGGGCCAGCATCTCCCGAGAGCGGACGATGCGCATCCCGCGCCCGCCGCCCCCCGAGGCGGCCTTGACCACCACGGGGTAGCCCATCTCGTCAGCCAGGGTCTGCGCCTCGTCCACACCCTCGAGCGGCCCCGTGCTTCCCGGCACCACCGGGGCGCCCGCCTGCTTGGCCATCTCGCGCGCCTGCGCCTTGTCGCCCATGAGCCGTATCGCCTCCGGCGAGGGCCCGATGAAGGTGATGCCGCAGGCGCGGCAGATCTCGGCGAACGCGGCATTCTCCGAGAGGAAGCCATAGCCGGGATGGATGGCTTCGCTGTCCGTGATGGACGCGGCCGAGATGATGCTGGGGATGTTGAGATAGCTCGCGCGCGCGTCGGCGGGGCCGATGCAGATGGACTCGTCAGCCAGGCGAACGGGCAGGGAGCCCGCGTCGGCCTGGGAATGGGCGATGACGGTACGGATGCCCATCTCGCGACAGGTGCGGAGGATGCGCAGGGCGATCTCGCCTCGGTTGGCGATGAGGATCTTGTGGAACATGGGCGTAGAGCGCCGTTACTTGAGAGGCTCCAGCAAGAACAGGGCCTGGCCAAACTGCACGGGCTGGGCGTTGTCGACGAGGACCTTGACGATGCGGCCGCCGAGCTTCGCGTCGATCTCGTTCATCAGCTTCATGGCCTCGATGACGCAGAGGGTCTGGCCCTCCTTGATGGTGTCGCCCTCGTTGACGAAGGGCGGAGCGTCGGGGCTCGACGCTCGATAGAAGGTTCCCACCATGGGCGCCTCGACCGTGATGGTGCCCGCCGCCGCCTCCGCGGCCACGGCCGAGGCGGGCTGCGTGAGCGCGGGCGGCGGCGCCGCCGCGGAGGGTCGCGCGGCCGCCTCGGCGTGACGGCGCACCACGCGCACGCGCATGCCTCCGGCCTCGACCTCGAGCTCAGCGAGGTCGTGGGCGACCGCGAGCTCGACGATCTCCGCGGGCGTCCACCGTCGCGGAGCCAGGATCCCTGCCATGGTTCCCCGGTCCTTGGCCATCACCGTGCTCGGAGGGGGGCTTTGCCCCCCTTCCGAAACCTCCCCCCAATAAGGGTTGCGCCGGCGAAGCCGGCGCTCGAAGCACCACGTTCGTGCTCGCTAGGTACGACTATCACTCGCTTATGCCTTAGCCGGCCGTGGCCACGCGGCTCAAGTACTCGGCGCTGCGCGTGTCCACCTTCACGACGTCACCCTCGTTGAGGAAGAGCGGAACCTGGATGGTGGCGCCCGTCTCGAGCTGAGCCGGCTTCGACCCGCCCGAGGCCGTGTCGCCGCGGATACCCGGATCGGTCTTGACGATGGCGAGCTCCATGAAGTTGGGGAGCTCGACGGTCACGGGGCTGCCGTCGATGAACAGGATGTCGACCTCGGTATTTTCCTTGAGGAAGTCGCGCGCGTCACCGACCTCGTCCGGCGACAGGGAGATCTGATCGTACGTCTCCGTGTCCATGAAGTGGTAGCGCTCGTCCTTGTACAGGTACTGCATGTGCTTCTCGTCGAAGTCGACGAGCTCCACCTTTTCGCCCGCGCGGAACGTGTTGTCGATGACCCGCCCCTGCCGCATGTGCTTGAGCTTGGTGCGCACGAAGGCGCCGCCCTTGCCCGGCTTGACGTGCTGGAAGTCGACGATGGTGTAGGGCTGCCCGTCGTGCTGGATCTTGAGCCCCTTCTTGAATTCGGCCGTGGACACCTGCATGCACTCAACCTTTCCGTTTCTGGCTCTTGGCCCTGAGCGCCTCGTCGAGTCGCTCGCGGGCCCGGGCGTCGCCCGGGTTCTTCTTCACGAGGCGCAGGAAGATCTGCGCCGCCTCGTCGGGGAGTCCTTGCTCGAGGCAGAGGGCGCCGAAGCTCATGGTCGCGAACGTGTCGTCCTCGAGGACGCGGCCGAGCGGCGAGCCCTCGCCGGCGCGACCGCCCGCCTGGAGCGCCTCCAGGGTGAGCCGCGCCTCGCGGTCCCCCGGCTCGAGCTTGACCACGCGCTCGAGATGCTCCCGGGCCTCGTTCCACCGACCGGCCTTGCGATGGATATCCGCGGCGAGGCGATGGGCCTGGGTGTCCTTCGGGCTCGCCTCCAGGATTCGGACGAGCTCTCCGAGCGCCTCTTCCGCATTGCCCTCGTCGAGATATGCCCTGGCCAGGATGAGGCGCGCCGTCGTGTACTGAGGGAAGCGGACGAGGCCTTGCTGGCAGAGCCTGATGGCCTCTCGCGCCCTGCCGACTTTGCGATAGGCGTCAGCCAGCGGGGCAAAGGCCAGCCCAGCCGGGTCTTTGGCGAGCCGCTCTTCGTAGCGACGGATTGCGCCGGCCGCCACGGGATCGGGGGCGGCTACGGCCCCTCCGACCTGGGGGATCGGGTTCGCCATGGCTCATCCTTTATATGCGCCAAAGGCGCGAGAGTCAATGCTTTTCCCCGCTTGCCGCCTCTGGCGCGGCATGACAGACTCGCGCGGATGCAAGGTAGCGCGGACTCTCATTCGGCGCGTCCCCGCCAGCCTGACCGGCCTGACCGGGGGCGCTGGCTTTTCCCCGTGGGGGTAGCCGGTCTGACCCTGCTCTGCTATCTCCCCGCCCTCGCCAATGGGTTCATCGACTGGGACGATAGTCCGCTGCTTCTGAGCAATCCTCACTACCGCGGACTCAGCCTGGACCATCTCCGGTGGATGTTCACGACCCGCCTCATGGGCCACTGGATGCCGCTCAACTGGATCTCCTTCGGCTTCGATTATGCCGTCTGGGGGATGAGGCCCTTGGGCTACCACCTGACCAATGTCCTGCTTCACGCGATCAATGCGGCCGTGGTCTATGCCCTCGCCTCGAAGCTCCTTCAGCTCTCGCTGCCCGAGCGGCTCACCACCGACCGCATGCGGGTGAGGCTGGGCGCGCTCGCGGCCGCCCTCGCGTTCTCGCTGCACCCCATGCGGGTCGAGTCCGTGGCCTGGGTGACCGAGCGCCGGGACGTGCTTTCGGGGCTCTTCTTCCTGCTCGCCATCTGGGCCTATCTCAGGTACGGCGAGGCGCGGACCGCCGAGGGGCGCGGCGGATCGTGGCCGTACTGGACGGCCGTGGCCCTGTGCGGACTGGCGCTCTTGTCCAAGGTCATGGCCGTGAGCCTGCCCGTCATCCTGCTCGTGCTGGACATCTATCCGCTGCGTCGACTGGGCTTCGGACCTGGGGGCTGGATGGGTCCCGCGACCAGACGCGTCTGGCTTGAAAAGCTGCCCTTCGTCGCGCTGTGCGCCGGCGCCTCCGCGCTTGCCTTGTGGGCGCAGCTGGCCGGAGGCAGCCCGGTTCCTCTCGAGGCTCTCCCATGGTCCGGGCGTCTGGCCATCGTGGGCTATCAGCTCGCCTTCTACCTCGGGAAGACGCTCATCCCCACGCATCTGGCCATCCTCTACGAGCTCAGGCTGCCCCTTGATCTGGAGCAGTGGCGGATCGTCTCGAGCGTGGCGACGGTGGCGGCCGTCACGGCGGGCGCGGTGGCACTCCGCCGACGCGTGCCCGGCGTGCTGGTCGCGTGGGCAGGCTATGTCGTCATCCTGCTTCCCCCAAGCAGCATCGTGCAGTCTGGCTACCAGATCGCCGCGGATCGTTACAGCTATCTGGCCTGCATTGGCTGGTCGCTGCTCGCCGGGGCCGCCGTGGTCGCTCTCGGACGCGTGGCGGCGCTGGCCGCCTTCGTCCTGCTCGCCGTGCTCGGCGGGCTGTCGTGGACGCAGGCGAAGATCTGGCGCGACAATGAGACGGTGTGGCGCCATGCCGTGGAGGTCGATCCGCGGTCCGGCATCGCGCGCGCGAACCTGGGGGCGGCCCTCAATGCCCAAGGCCGGCCCGTCGAGGCAAGGGCGGAATTGCGCGAGGCCATCCGACTCCGTCCCGGCTATCCCGATGCCCATCTGAGCCTTGGCCTCATGCTGGCCCAGGGCGGCGACCCCGCCGCGGCCGTGCCGCACTTCCGCGAAGCGCTCCGGCTCTGGCCGCGCTTCGCGGAGGCGCACAACAATCTCGGGGCCGCCCTGGCCGTGCAGGGACGGCGCGACGAGGCGCTCTCGCACTTCCGCGAAGCACTCCGCCTCAATCCAGACTATGCGGAAGCGCGAAACAACCTCGGTCTCGCCCTGGCGCAGGAAGGCAAGCTACGGGAAGCGGCCGAGCAGTTCCTGCGCGCGGTCGAGCTGAATCCCGACTGGATCGACGCGCGGAGGAATCTGGAGCAGGCGCAGCGACGGTTGGGCCGCTAGATAGCTCGGAGGGGGGCTCCGCCCCCCTTCCGAAGCCTCCCCCCGACGCAGTGCGAGCCGCAGGACGTCGCGGGGCTGGGGCCCCGCCGTCCGAGGCGAGCAATCTGAGAACTGCGCCGGCGAAGCCGGCG
>DASYTI010000224.1 GCA_036002485.1 Candidatus Methylomirabilota bacterium
GATGGAAGCGCTTGGACACCCCCTCGATGCGGAGCCGCGTGCCGGTGGTCATCCGCCGAGCAACGAGCCGGCCTGGCCGAGGCTGCCCGCGTTGAGCCTTCGCATGGCCAGGCTCGCGAGCACCACGGCGAGGTAGACGAGGGCGATCACGAGCATCGAGAAGGCGGAGGCCTGCCCGAGCTCGAGATTGGTGATGCCTTCGAGGATGCGCACGGTCACGAGGGACCAGCTGAGGGAGACGAGGAAGATCGTCGCGCTGATCGCGGTCATGGCGCGGATGAAGAGCACGGTCATGCCGGCGAGCAGGGCCGGGCGAACCAATGGAAGGACGACGCGACGGAAGGTGACGTCACGGCGCGCGCCCAGACTCGACGACGCCTCCTCGATGGAGGGATCGATCTGCGCGAGCACCGCCGTCGTCGCACGGGTGCCCGCCAGGCTGTAGCGGAACACGTAGCAGACGACAAGGATGAAGGCCGTGCCCGTGAAGGCCAGCGGCGGGTCGTTGAAGGCGACCAGGTAGCCGATGCCGACGATGGTGCCGGGCAGCGCGTAGTTCATCATGGCCGCGAATTCCAGCGCGCGACGCCCGGGAAACTGGGTGCGCGCGACGAGGAAGCCCAGCACCACGGCAAAGAGGCCGCCGATGGGCATGCAGAGGACCGCGATGATCAGGGTGTCACGCACCGCCTTGAGCCCGCCGCTGAAGACGTGAGCGTAGTGCGCGAAGGAGAGGTGGTGGTCGGCCCCCAGCCCTTTCATGAGGGAGGCGGCGGCGATCAGCGCGTAGCAGACGAGCACGAAGAGCGCCACGGCGCCGCAGAGCACCCCGAGCCCGGTGATGGCGAGGGGGGAGAGGCTCTTGACTCGCGTGGCCGCGCCGACCTTGCCGGTCACCGTCACGTAGGAGCCGCCGCGCCGCTCGACCCACAGGCGCTGCCCCGCGAAGATGGCGAGGGCGGGCACGAGAAGGAGGAAACAGAGGGCGGCGCCGCCGCGCATGTCGTAGAGGCCGGTGATCTGCAGGAACGCCTGGGTAGGCAGCACCGGGAATCTGGTGCCCGCGAGAATCAGGGGCGTGGCGAAATCCGCCAGGGAGGCGGCGGACACGAGAAGAAACGCATTGGCGATCCCGGGAGTGGCGAGGGGAACGGTGACGGTCCTGAACACGCGCCAGCGCCGCGCCCCGAGGCTGAACGCGGAATCCTCGAGGTTCGGGTCGATGTTCGCGATGACGGCCTTGAGGGTGAGATACGCCACCGGGAAATAGGTCAGGGTCTCCGAGAGGAAGGTGCCGGAGAGGCCGTAGATATTGACCGTAGTCAGCCCGAACACGTGATACGAGATTATCCCGCGGGGCCCCAGCGCGAAGATGAGTGCGATGGCCGCCGTGAAGGGCGGCGAGATCAGGGGGAGAAGCACCACGGCGTCGAGGGCGCGGCCGAGCCACGTGGGCACACGGCCGCGCACCGCGAGCAGCGCGAAGGCGAAGCCGAGGGCGGTACCCGCGACCCCCACGAGGGCGGCGAGCAGGAGACTGTTGACGAGGGCCCGCCGATGCGTCCAGTCGCTGAGGAGACCGCGCACGGCATCCAGGCTCGGGCCCTCGTTCCAGAAGGTGAGGAAGAGGAGCCGCGAGAGCGGGTAGAGCACGAAGAGCAGCACCATCGCCCACACCACGATGACGGTGGGAAGAATGACGGGGTCGCGGGCGGCCTGGCCGTTCACCGGGCCCGCTTAGTCTCTGATGACCTCGTTGATCCAGCGTTCGACCAGGCGCTTGCGGTTCTTCCCCACCCACTCGAGATCGACGGGCAGGAGCTTCGCTTCCTTCATGAGCGCCTGCACGTCGGCGTCGATGCTGGCCCCGGGCAGGGTGGGCAGCATGTAGACGTTGTTCTTGTCGAGGAGGTCCTGCATCTCCTTGCTGAACGTCCACTCGATGAACTTCACGGCCGCCTCCCGATTCTTGGCGCCCTTGACGAGGGCGACCCCTTCAATGACGGCGGCCACGCCTTCCTTGGGGAAGGTCACGACCACGCCGTAGCCTTTCTTCTTCGCCTCCATGGCATCCGGCATGTGGGCGATGCACACGGTGGTCTGGCCGAGGGAGGCGGGCACCGTGCAGCCACCGCCGCTCTTCGTGTAGACCTGCACGTTCTTGTGCAGCTTCTTCTGGTAGTCGACGGTCTTCTCTTCGTCCTTCCCGAAGGCGTAGTAGATCGACAGGATGCGGGTAAGGGCGGTGCCCGACGTGCGCGCGTCGGCCGTCTGGATCTGGCCCTTGAAGGCGGGATCGAGGAGATCGTTCCACGAGGTGGGCGCCTTGAGACCCTTCTCCTTGAGCAGCTTGGCGTTCGACATGAAGATGAGCGTGTTCTTGCTGACGGCGGTGTAGTACCCGTCCCTGTCCTTCAGCTCCGCGGGGATTTTCTCGGCAGTCGCCGCCTTGTACGGCTCGATGATCCCGGCCTCTTTGGCGGCCGCGAAGCCGTCGCCGGGCGCGCCCCACATGACGTCGGCGCGCGGGTTGTTCTTCTCCGCCGTGGCGCGGGCGACCAGCTCACCCGTGGAGAGCCGGATGAAGTTGATCTGCACGCCCGTCTTTGCCGTGTAGGCCTTGAAGATCGGCTGGGAGAGCGACTCGGGCCACGCGGTGTAGACGTTGACGGTCTGGGCGAGCCCGGGCCCGGCGAAGACCAGCACCAGGAGCACCGAAGCGAAGAGTCGCAGCGTCGACACCATCGTCAATCCCTCCCCTCGTTGGACAGAGGCACGTTCTCGCGCGCCAGGTGGTCAACGGCTATCCCCTTTTCCGTGGCGATCCTGCCAGAGCGCGGGGGGCAGGTCAAACCGGAGGTTGAGGGCAAGGCGGCTGTCTACATGTCCCGGTCGGGACGTTTTACCGAGTCGGGAGTGCCGTCGCGCCCGCGATGAGAGCGCTGCCGTCAAGAGATCTTGTATAAGTCTGTCGATTCCCGTCTTCCGCCTCCAACCAGGCCTGGCACGCGATGTGCCTGAGACAACTCCTGGAGCGACGACACGAGACATGATGGAGGTGTTCACATGGCGGCGAAGAAATCTGGCAGACGGAGATACAGCCAAGGTGCGAGCAAGGACGTTGAGCGGGCGATGCGCCGACGGAAGCACGGCACGTTGCGGAGCGGCAAGGGCGGGAAAGGGGGCAAGGTGAAGAGTCGCGAGCAGGCGATTGCCATCGGACTATCGGAGGCTCGCAAGAAAGGGAAGAAGGTCCCGCGCAAGCCTGCGCGCCACTGAGGTGGCCGCTGAGGGAGGAACGCGATATGGCTGGTCAAGGACCCGAGCCCGACTTCGGGCAGAACAAGTGCCCCGACTGCGACACCCTCATGAAGCCTGTCAGCCTCCCCAAGGGGAAGAGCACGACGGGCAAAGAGCTCGAGTGCCCGAAGTGTGGGCGCCGACTCGCCCCGACGAGTCGCTGACCGCGTCGGACACTCTGTCGCAATTAGGAGTCTGTCCAAGTAACTTCCATGCCCTCGCGAGCATGAATGGTCCGCTTCGAGCGCCGGCTTCGCCGGCGCAATTTGTTCGGGGGGAGGATTCGGAAGGGGGGCGGAGCCCCCCTCCGAGTCACCTAGCGCGGGGCGGTGAGAGAGCCGGAATGAACCGCCCGGATCTCCACCTCGATGCCGTCGGACAGGGCGAGCATCTGCAGGCCGTCGCGCGAGAGCTCGGCGCGGCGCATGGTTCCGGCTACGATGCTCGTGACCCACGCGCGCAGGGGCGCGCCCTGGGGATTCACGACCTCGACCACCGCCTGTAACCCAACCCCCAGCCGCGCCGCCGTGTCCGCGTCGAGGCGGATCGCGCGGCCGCGTTCCTCGTCGAGATCACGGCCGATGCCGAGGCGAACGCGTATGCGGGCTTCACGAAGCGACACGCGCAGGGCGGCACTCGCGGCGGCATCGATTCCGCCCTCGCGGGAGACCACACCGTAGCTCGCCTCCGCGGCCGCCGGGGTGACGTAGCCCTCGGCGAGGTCGCGGGCGACCGACTCCAGGTCGCGGTCGAGCGGATCGCCGAAGCCCCCGCCGCCCGAGCTCTCCATGATCAAGAGGTCGTCCGGTTGAATGGGGAAGCCGCTGACCTTGCCGGGCAGCGGTGACGGCTGGATGGGCTGGCCCTGCCGGCGCACCCAGAAGCGATTGGTCGCTCCCGCGCCGCCCCCGCAGACGCCGAAGGGCGGGAGCACGGCCTTTTCAGCGAGCACGGAGAGCTGGCTGGCCGGCGCCTGAATGCGCACTTCGCGCACGAGGCCGAGCCCGCCGCGCCAGCGACCGGCTCCGCCCGAGTCCTCACGAAGCGCGGTGCGCTCGATGCGCACCGGATAGAGCTGCTCCACCGCCTCGATGGGCTGAATCGTGGTCATGTCGCTCTCGGTCCACGTGCGCACGGCGTTGCTGCCATCGCCCCCGTCGAAGCCGCCGGTGCCGCCGGCCGGGTACTCGTAGAAGATGAAGGTCTCACCCGTGCGCGGGTCGGGCCCGCCCACGTAGCAGTGGTTGCCGCCGCCCTTGTGGTCGCCGGCCACCCGGCCGCCGAGAGCCTGGGCGAGCGCGCCCATCACCGCCGTCTCCACGCAATATTTCACCTCGACCATGCCGCCGCAGGGAGCGGGCGGATTGGCGTTTACGATGGTGCCAGGAGGCGTGATCACGGTCAGCGGGCGGAACGAGCCGGAGTTGACGTCGGTGCCCGGGTCGAGAAAGGACTTGATGATGGTGAAGGCGCCGGTGGGCGCCATGGCGGGGCCGACATTGGTCGGGCCGGCCGTCTGCGGCGAAGTGCCCGTGAGATCCACGGTGATGGTCTTGCCCGTCACCGTGACGGCGGCCCGCACGGTCAGCGGCTCGAGCCGCTGGCGACCGCTCTCGAGGTGCGCCTCGTAGCGATAGCGGCCGTCGGGGAGCGCCGCGATGGCCTGTCGCATGCGCGTCTCGGCGCGGTCCATCAGGACGGCCACGGCCGCGCGGACGGTGGCGGCGCCGTAGCGGGCGGCCAGACCCTCGATGCGCTCCGCCGCCTTCTTGCACGTGCCGATCATGGCCTGGAAGTCGCCCTGGCGTTCCCGAGGTCCGCGCATGTTGCTGAAGATGAGGTCGAGGGCGGCCTGGTTCGGGCGGCCGCGGTCGACGATCCGGATCGGGGGAATGCGCACGCCTTCCTGGAAGATTTCCGTGGCCCCGCCGGAGAGGCTGCCCGGGCTCATCCCGCCCACGTCGCCCCAGTGGGCGCGAACGACGGGGAAGACGAAGAGGCCGCCGTCCGCGAAGAGCGGATAGATCATGGCCACGTCGTTGAGGTGGGTGCCCCCGGTGTAGGGGTCGTTGTGGAGGAAGATGTCGCCCGGATGGATGTCGTCGCCGAACTTCTCCCCCACCGCCTTCATGGACCAGGCGATGGGCACGATGTGCAACGGGTGGTCCTGTCCCTTGGACATGGCCACGATCTGCGCGTGGCCGTCCATGAGGACGCAGGAGAAGTCCTCTCCTTCGTACAGAATGGACGAGTAGGCGGTGCGCACGAGGGTGACGCGCATCTCGCGCACGATGGACCCGAAGGCCTCGCGGAGCACCTCGAGGGTGATGGGGTCGATCACGCCGCGTCCTCACGAGAGAACCGGAGATTGCCGTGCTCGTCCACGGCGCCGCGCCAGCCCGGGAGAATCACGGTGGTCGCGCCGAACTCCTCCACGATGGCCGGGCCGGGCAGGAGCGCCCGCTCGGGCAACCGCTCGCGCTCCCACACCGGGCAGTCGCGCGGCGTGTCCTCGAACCAGACGGTCCGGCGCTCCCCCAGCGCTGCGTCGAGGGAGGCGGTGACCGTTTGGTGGCGCTCGGGGGACGGCTTGGGCACCACACCGTAGGCGGCGAGCCGGGCGTTCACCAGCTCGACCATGGCCGTCGGGTCGGCGTGGCCATACATGTCGAGGTGCCGGCGGTGGAACGCCGCTTCGACGGCCTCGAGTGCGGAGGGGGCGAGGACATCGTCGACGGCAACGCCGAGCTCGAAGGCCTGGCCGCGATAACGCAGATCGAGCGAGCGGAGCAGGCGCTGCTTGTCCGCCGCGAATCCCTCGAGCTCGAGCTGGCGCCGCGCCGCGCCCTCCATCTCGGTGAAGAGGTCGTGAAGCACCGCCATCCGCTCGCGCAGTGGGCCGACGCGAGTGCGGACGTCGTCGTGCTTGATGTCGGAGGCGAGCAGCCCCAGCGCCGAGAAGTTGCCCGGGTGGCGCGGCACCAGGACCGAGGGGATGCCGATGGCCTCGGCCAGGGCGAGAGCGTGCATGGGGCCCGCGCCGCCGAAGGCGATCAGAGTGAAGTCGCGGGGGTCGTGCCCGCGCTGGATCGAGATCTCCCGGATGGCGGAGGTCATGCGGGCCACGGCGATGGTGACGATGCCTTCGGCGAGCTTCTCGATGGTGAGCGATCCGCCCTGGCGCGAGGCCAGATCGGCGATGGCCGCGCGGGCGCGGGCCGGATCGAGGGCAATGCTGCCTCCCAGCCGCCGCTTCGTCCCGATGCGGCCCAGCACGACGTTGGCGTCGGTGACGGTGGGCTCGGCGCCGCCCAGGCCGTAGGCCGCGGGCCCCGGGTTGGCGCCCGCGCTGCGCGGCCCGACCTGAAGGCTGCCGTCGAGGTCGAGCCAGGCGATGGAGCCACCACCCGCGCCCACGCTGTGCATGTCGATCTGGGGCACCTTCACGGGGAAGGCGCCGACCATGCCGTCCGAGGTCGTCAGCGGAGCCAGATCGCGCACCAGGCAGACGTCGGTGGACGTGCCGCCCATGTCATAGGTGATGAGATCCCGGATCCCGGTGGCCTCGCCCACGAAGCACGCCTGGCTGACGCCGCCCGCGGGCCCCGAGAAGATGGTCTTGATGGGAAGGCGCCGCGCCGTCTCCGTCATCATCATGCCGCCGCTCGAGGCGATGGTGAGGACGCCGTGCGGGTAGCCCGTGGCCAAGAGGCGCTCCTCCAGTCCCGTCAGGTAGCTCTCCATGAGGGGCTGGAGGTAGGCGTTGAGCACGGTGGTCGAGAAGCGCTCGAACTCGCGATACTCGGCCACGACCTCGGCCGAGCAGGACACGGGCAGCCCGGGGTGCCGGCCCTTGGCGGCGTCGGCCACCGCGCGCTCGTGGGCGGGATTCAGGTACGCGTGGAGCAGGCAGACGGCGAGGGCTTCGACCCCGCCGGCGAGGGCGTCATCGAGGGCCCGTTCCACGCTGGCCGAGTCGAGGGGCACGAGCACCGAGCCGTCGGCGGCGAGCCGCTCGGTGACTTCGAACCGATGCCGCCGCTCCACCACGGGTTTTGGCCGGACGAAGGTGGGCACGAAGAGGGCGGGAATGTTTCGTTTGGTGCGTCCGATCTCGATCAGGTCGCGGAAGCCCGCCGTGGTCAGCACGGCTACGCGGGCGCCCCGCCGCTCGAGCACCGCGTTGGTGCCGACGGTGGTGCCATGGACGAGGCGCCGGACCTCTCGGCTCTCGATGCCCAGGGCCTGGAGCCCGGACAGGACGGCGGCGGCCTCGTGGCGCGGCCGCGACGGCACCTTGGTGACGACCACGCGGCCGCTGCGCGAGTCGACGGCGGTGAGGTCGGTGAATGTTCCACCGACGTCGATGCCCACGATGAACATGCGGGGATGATAGCAGAGTGTTCAGGGGCTCGCCGTCAGGGGCTCACTCCGTAGCGGCTGTATTCCTCGGCAATGCGCGGCGATATCGCGCGCGCAGTGGCGAGGTCGGCTTCGGCACCTGGGAGATCACCCTTCTTCCGCTTCGCAAGGCCACGTCCGTACAGCGCATGGGCCTGCTTGGGCTCGAGGCGGAGTGCGGCATCATAGTCGGCGATTGCCCGGTCGAGCTGGTCAAGCTTCAGATAGGTGAGGCCCCGGCTGTCGAGCGTCGCCCCGAAATCGGGCCGCAGGCGAAGGGACTCGTTGCAGTCCGCGAGGGCTGCCTCCAGTCGCCCGGCGATGGCGCGCGTGAAGCATCGATTGTTCCAGGCCATCGCGAAGGTCGGCTGAAGTCGAATGGCCTGGTTGAAGTCCTGAATCGCTCGATCGTACTCGCCCTTCCGACGGTAGGCATTGCCCCGGCTATTGAAGGCCGGCGCATAGCTCGGGCTGAGCCGTATCGTCTCGTCGTAATCCAGGATCGCTCGGTCCAGGTCGCCCTTCCGCGTGTACGCGTGCCCACGATTGTCGAAGCCCATTGCGTCCTTCGCGTCGAGCCGGATCGCCTCTGAGTACTCGCTGATCGCGTCATCGATCCTGTCGCGGAGTGCCAGCGTCATGCCAAGTCCAACGTGCGCCCGCACCAAGCGCGGGTCGACCCGTAGCGCCTCCCGAAACTCCGAGAGCGCCTCCTCGTCTTTGCCGAGGCGGAGCAGGACGAAGCCGAGCTCTGTCCTCGCCTCGACCTGGCGAAAGTCCAAGGCCTTGGCGGTCCGGAGCTCTCGGGCCGCATCCTCCAGAAGGCCCCGCCGGCTGTAGAGGAATCCCAGCACGGTGTGCGACCCGGCATGGGAAGAGTCGATCTTGATGGCCTCGTGCAGGGCGGCTTCACCCTCCGCCATCTTGCCGGATCGAAGCAGATCCTGTCCGGCGTTGGCGAGGGCCGCGGCGAGCGGGTTTGGCTCGTTGCGTGCGTGGCCTTCCGCATAGATGGCGCTCCAGGCGCGCCGCGTGTCCTGATCCATACCCAGGACGCCTCGCTGGAAATCGTGGTTCCGCATCAGCCGGATGACCCTGATGGTCTGATCGTCGAACCTGTCCGGGGGACCTCCGCGCATGATGGAGTCGACGGTGATCGAAGGGTGAAAGGCGCCAAAGAGGTGGGCAAGCTCGTGCGAAAGAACCGACTCCGGGGCGGAATCCTTGAGAATGATGGTCTCGTAGCATCCCGTCATGACCATGGCGAATCGGTCGAACGAGCGCGCCCATCCGTACATGAGGCGCTCGCATCGCCGACCACTGAATCCGACCAACAGATCGGCTGGCCCGACGGGGACGTCGGCGATCATCTTGTGGGTCAGGCGCTCCGGCGCCACCGAGGGACCGGCCGTGAAGGGGACGATATCGAGGATCACAAATCGTATCTGGAAGTGCTTCTCGTAGATGTCAGACACCCCTCTCACAGTGTTTCGGAGGGTGGTCTCCCAGTTCGCCTGGGCCCGGTAGCTCTCATCGGGGGCGACCCGGATGGTGACGGTACGAATGTCAGCGGGCTGGGCGTACGCGCAATCGCCATGACCAAGGCTGATTGCCATGAGGGTCGATGCGGTCAGGAGTCTGAACACTCGCGCTTCCGCCGCACTTGTGAGCAGGTACCGGCCGTGCAGCGATAGCTCCATGGGCAGGCCATGGAGCTGGCTACGCCTCGTAGATCTTCTTCAGCTCCCCCTCCGCCCACTTCACGGCGTCGGCGGCCGACATTCCTTGGGCGGCCTTGGCGTACATGTCGGTAATGATGTACTTGGTATAGGCTTCGGTGGCCTTGGCGGTGGGCGGTCCGGCATGTCCGAGCATGCGGGTGCCCCGCGGGGAGGTGCGGAACGGCTTGAGCGCGTCATCGAGGCGCTCCCACATCGGGTTGTTCTCCCAGGACGTGGTGGCGCCCAGCGCATATCCATTCTCGATCTCGAACCACTTGCCGAACATATCCTTGCCGTGGAACCACTTCAGGAACTCCTTGGCGGCCTTCTGGTTCTTGGAATACTTCATCAGTCCGTGCGAGAAGGCCACCGCGTACGGCGGCGTGCGGCCGGCGGGGCCGTCCGGAATGGCGAAATGCGAGATGTCCGGCCACATCGGCTCGCCCTTGTCGTTCTTGACTTTGTCCGGGTTGCGCTTGGCGAAGATGAAGATCGAAGCGCCGTTGAGGGTCGCGCTGATCTCGCCGGCATGAAAGGCGCGGTTGTTGTTGGTGTCGTCCCAGGCCAGCGCGCTCTCGTCGCACGCCTGCTTCCAGAGGTCGGTCATCCACGTCACCGCCTCGACGGTGCCCTTGGAGTTGAGGACGACCTTCTTGCCGCTGGGGTCGGTCTCGGCGCCGCCGAACGTCCACGTGAACGGATAGGTCCACGCCGGAGCGTCACCGAAGGTATGGCCGAGCGTCTGGCCGAGCGGCTTGGCCTTCTTCTTGAGCGCGGCGCCGATCTTCTTGTACTCCTCGAGGGTCTTGGGCGGCTGGGTGGCGCCGACCTCGGCGAACCACGACTTGCGGTAGGCGATCAGGGGCGCCCCGGTGAAGTACGGTAGCCCCAGCCAGCGGCTGCCGACCTTGGCGGCGGCGCCGGAGTGCGGATAGTACCCGCCCTGGTCCGACGCCTTCCAGTCGCAGAGGTCCGAGATGTCGGCGAGGCCGCCGGCGTACAGGTGGGGCCAGTTGTGGAGCATCATGATGATGTCCGGTCCGGCCCCGGACTGGATCGCCGCCGTGATGCGCGCCTGCAGGTCGTTGGCGTTGATGGTCTCGAAGACGACCTCGACCTTCATCTGCTTGTTGTACTCGGCGACCTGGCGCTTCACCTCGACGTCACCCTCGGGGATGAAATCCACCCACTGGAGCAGGTGGATCTTGGTGGCCTGGGCCACGGCCGGCGCGCGCCGGGCGGCCAGGATCCCTTCGAGGCCGGCGGTGGCGCCCACCGCGGCCGCGGTCTTGAGAAATGTCCGGCGGTGCATCTCGGCGAGTGGTCGTGAGCGATCGGGAGCGTCCATGGTCCCTCCTCGCGTCCGGGGCTCGTAGGCTGGTGTTCCGGCCAGGGTGACCAATTGGTACGGCATCGGTGACTCAGCCGTCAAGGGGAAGTCCTCGGGTACACTGGGCGCCCGGTCTACCGAAAACAGCGCCCGGAGGATCGCCCATGATCTCGAACCCGCGACACCGCCAACGGTCACGCGTGCTCCTCGTCGTCGCGATCGCCGCCGCGCTGTTCGCGTCGACGGC
>DASYTI010000225.1 GCA_036002485.1 Candidatus Methylomirabilota bacterium
TCCCGCCTGGACGATAGGTCTGAAATGGCCCATCACGGGCAGCCGGTTCCTCAAGCCGAGCTCTGCGATGAGGTCCCGGTTCGCGACCGCGCGTGGACCCTCCACCAGGAGCACGGCCCCCGCGCGACCGGCCTTGGCGGCGGATCGGCCTGCTCGGCCCAGCGTTGATCCACCACGAGATTCTTTCCATCGACCCAGCCCAACTCGGCGAGGTGCTTCATGAAGGCGTCCAGCTCGAGAGAGTGCGCGCCGCTCGAAGGCGAGCCCGTGAGGAGTATCCCCACCCGCGGCATCTTCGATTGCGCATTGGCGGGCACGACCACCACCGCCAGCAAGCCGAGCAGGGCGACCGCGCAAATGGCGGAAGAAGAGTACCTCATGGCCGGGTATCGTAGCAGGCCGTCAGAAGTTCGACCCGCAGTTTGGGCAATCGTGTTACGAGCGACGGGCTTCGAGGGCGGCGAGGCGCTCCCGGATGTCAATGGCGGTGCGCAGCTCGCGCTCCATGCCGTCGATCCTGGCGTCAACGCGACGGATCTCCGCGACGAGCTCGCCCTTCATGGAGCCCATCTCGGTCCGCAGAGAGCCCGTCTCGGACCGTAGGGAGCCCATCTCGGACCGTAGGGAGTCGACCTTCGTGGTGAGGCGTGCGTCCACGCCGTCGATTTTCTGATCCAGGCGTTGTATGTCGCCCCGGATGGCGTGCAGCTCCGGCGCGATGATGTCCTGGAAGGCCGACTTGACCTGATCGTAGAGCCCCACGCCTTTCATTGGATCAGCCCCTTCCGGCATGGTCAATGCCACGCCTAGGATACACTCATCGATGGATGACAGGCGAGCCACGACGTGACGACTGGACAGGGCCGTCCGTACCCGGTACCGTTTCAGCTTGAACCTGAGATTCGCGGGAGGCCTCAGCCCTCAAGGAGGGCAATGGCGTGAGCAGCCCGAGTAGTGAGGATCGGCTCGGACGCCGCGAGCTCCTGCAGCGGGGAGCGCTGGCGGGCCTCGGCATGAGCCTGCTTCCTCTGCGGGCATCCGCCCAGCCGGCGCCTCGGGGCGCGGGCAAGGTGCAGCGCTACGTCACCCTCGGCCGCACGGGGATGCAGATCTCCGATATCTCCTTCGGCGGAAGCCGGCTCGGAGCGGGCGAGGGCGACGTCGTCCGGCATGCTCTCGATAGAGGCATCAACTACTTCGACATCGCGGACAGCTACCGGGGCGGTGACTCGGAGACGACCGTCGGCGAGGCCCTGCGCGGCAAGCGCGACCGCGTCTACCTCGCGTCGAAGACCTACACGGGTCCCAGCGACCGCCGGGACTCCATGATGCGCTCGCTGGAGCAGAGCCTCCGGCGGCTCCGCACGGATTACGTGGATGTCTATTTCAACCACGCCGTCAACGACCTGGAGAGGCTGAAGAACCCCGAGTGGCACGAGTTCACCGTGCGCGCCAAGCAGCAGGGCAAGATCCGCTTCGTGGGTATGTCCGGCCACGCGGGACGGCTGATCGAATGCCTGGACTATGCCCTGGACACCAACGGCGTGGACGTCGTCCTCGTGGCCTACAACTTCGGCCAGGACCCCGCTTTCCACCAGGGATTGACGCGCTCGTTCGATTTCATCGCGCGCCAGCCCGACCTGCCCCGCGTTCTGCTGAAAGCGAAGGCCAAGGGCGTGGGCGTGATCGCCATGAAGACCCTGATGGGGGCGCGCCTCAACGACATGCGACCCTTCGAGAAGGGTGGCGCCACCTTCGCCCAGGCGGCCTTCCGCTGGGTGCTCTCGGGACGGAACGTGGACGCGCTGATCATCTCCATGACGAGCGGGAGCTCGATCGACGAGTACCTCGGGGCCTCGGGCTGGCAATCAGCGGCCAGCGACGATCTGCCGCTGCTGAAGCGCTACGCCCGGATGAACGGCGCCACCCACTGCCGCCACGGATGCCAGGATTGCCTGAGCGCCTGTCCGTACGGAGTACAGATCGGCGAGGTGCTGCGGACCCGGATGTACGCCGTGGACTATGGCGACATGACGCTCGCGCGCAGCGAGTACGCCATGCTTTCCAACAACGCCGCCCCCTGCTTGACGTGCGCGGCCCAGCCCTGCCGGAACGCCTGCAGCCATGGGCTGCCCATCGCGCGTCTCCTGACCCCGATGCACAGAATGCTCACGAGCTGATTTGGTGCTATAAACTTTGGCAGGCTCGATCCTGACCGTAGGAGAGTGAGACATGGCCCTCAAGCCCGTATCCCTCGATCACGTCAACATCTTCGTGCGCAACGCCGGACGCTCGCACCAGTGGTACACGGACATCCTGGGTCTCCACACCCAGGACATCTTCTATCATCCGGGGACGGAGAAGATGCGCGCCGCCTTCCTCGCGTGCGATCCCGACCACGCGCACGACATCGCCCTCTTCGAGGTGGGTGACGAGGCCGCCTTGCAGCAGAAAGGCCAAGTGGGCCTGAACCATGTCGCCTGGCGGATGGCGAGCCTCGATGACCTCGCGGAGATGTATCAGCGGCTGAAGGACAAGGGCGTCCCCATCCACGTCGCGGATCACACGATCTCCATCGGCGTGTATTTCTCGGACCCCGACGGGAACGGCCTCGAGGTCTACTACGAGCTGCCCCGGAATCAGTGGAACCGCGAGCGGCCGTTCTCGGAAAAGGGTGAGAAGGGCCGCTTCCCCGGACCCTGGGACGAGGCACTCCGCCAGTCAGCGCCGGCGGTGGCGCGGACCTAGCTCAAGCTATCCACGAGCGCGCGTACCGCATTCGGCCCTCCCCCTCACCCTGCCCTCTCCCCCCTTCGGGGGCGAGGGATCAAAATGAATCCCTCTCCCTCGGAGAGGGAGAGGGCCGCACTTCGAGCTGAAGGGCGCAGCCCTGAGGCGAGGGCTGAGTAGACCAGGGT
Source organism: Candidatus Methylomirabilota bacterium (assembly GCA_036002485.1). Taxonomy (NCBI): domain Bacteria; phylum Methylomirabilota (SeqCode); species Candidatus Methylomirabilota bacterium. The sequence continues at coordinate 2,919 of DASYTI010000225.1, forward strand.
GGCGTTGTCTCGCGAACCGTCCAGGCTAGCGCACCGCGGCCAGCCTCAGCTTCCGTCGCGGATGACGTCCTCGAGCCGCGCGGTGGCGCGGTCCCAGTCGAAGCGGCTCGTCACGAAGGCCTGACCCTGGCGGGCCAGGCGCTCGCGCAGCGGCGCGTCGATCACCATCCGCTCGAGGGCGCGGGCGAGCGCGCCGACATCCCGGCGCGGCGCCACCAGCGCCGTCTCGCCGTCCACCGCATAGTCGCGGCAGCCGCCATTGTCGAAGGTGACGAGGGCGGCGCCGCAGGCCATGGCCTCCATGGGGGGCATGCCGAGCCCCTCGTCCCAGGACGGGCAGAGATAGATGGGGCAGCGGCTGTAGAGCCAGGCGAGGCGCTCCTGCGGCAGGTTCTCGTGAAATTCGTCGTAAGGCAGCGCCGCACGTGGACGCCTGACACCGAAACCCACCAGGAGGATCTCGGGATGCCGCGCCTTCACGGCCGCGATGGCCTCGAGCCCCTCGCGCACACCCTTCCACGCGTAATCGTGATGGAGCATGAGCACGCGAAGGGCATCACTTGACCGCGCGCCATCCACGGGGTGAAAGAGGGCCCGGTCGACCGGCGTCACCAGCACGTCAGCCTTGCCGCCGAACCTGTCGCGCATGATATCGGCAAGCCAGGTCGAGATGACGACCTTGCGCAACGGCAGCGTGTACGTCGCGTCGACGCGACCGGCATCGCCATGGTAGAGGCTCTCGTAGTGCTGAATGAAGTAGAGCTTCCGGCCGCAGCGATCGGCCGCCTCGGCGGCCGTCCTCGCCGTCTGCCAGGCCGTGGCGATCAGGGCATCACCGTCGGGTAGCCTTGCGTTGTCCCAACCGGCTATCCAGCGAACCGTCGGGCGAAAGCTGGGGATCCACTCGGGCCCTTCGCCCCGGAGATTGCGCCACCAGGCCCGCCAGCCATGCTTGGCGGGCACCATGATGGTGACGTCGTGCCCTCGTCCCACCAGGCGATCGGCGTAGGTGAGAATGGCGCGCACGCCGCCCGCGATCCGGATATGGGGGGTCAGGAACGTGATCTTCATCGCAGGCCCACCCTCACCCTAGCCCTCTCCCTCTCAGGAGGGGGAGGGATTCGAAGAGTTCTTCACTTCCCGGAGACGAATCGGAAAGTATTCCTCTCCCCCCGCGAGGGGGAGAGGGCCGCAGTTCGAGCCGAGACGCTCGCCTCGAGCGACGAGGCGAGGGCTGAGTGGATGAGGGGGCGGCAGCGCTACGGCGCATCCCTTCTAAATGGCCATGGAGACCTGGCCGCCTCGACGATAGGCGGCCGGATCGAGCACGACGTTGACGCAGGAGACCTCGCCGGAGCCCAGGGCTTTCTCGAGGGCGGGACGGAGCTGCGTGGGCTCGGTGACGTGCACGCCCTTGCCGCCGAGCGCCTCCACCATCTGGTCGAAGCGCGTGAAGGGCAGCGAGGTGCCGACGGCACGCTCACCGCCGAAGAAGGACAGCTGGGGGTTCCTGATCTGGCCCCAGCCGCCGTCGTTGCCGATGACAACCGTCATGGGCAGCTTGAAGCGCACGGCCGTCTCCATCTCCATGCCATTGAGGCCGAAGGCGCCGTCGCCCGCGATGAGCAGGACCCGTCGAGCAGGATCGAGAAGCTTGGCCGCGATGGCGAAGGGCGGCCCCACGCCGAGGCAGCCGAAGGGCCCAGGATCGAGCCACTGCCCCGGTCGCTCCAGCTCCACGATCTTGGAGGCGCAGCCGACGACGTCGCCGCCGTCGCCCACCACCGTGGTCTGCGCATCCACGACGGCCGCGATCTCGTGGCCGAGCCGGTAGTGGCTGATCGGCACGCTGTCCGACAGCCGCTCGGCCATCAAGCGGTCCTGGGCCTCCGTCTCCTTCTTCTCGAGCGCCTGGCGCCAGCTCTCGAATCGCTTGGCGATGCCTTTGGACAGCGCCTGGCCCGCCTGGCGGAGCGTGAGCCCGATGTGCGAGGCTAGCCCCAGCTCGAGTGGTCGATTCCTGCCGAGCTCGACGGGATCGCAATCCACCATGGCCACCTTGACGTGCTCGCCGAAGGACGGCGGCCGGCCGTAGCCGAGCCGGAAATCGAGCGGCGTGCCCAGGACGAGGACCAGATCGGCCTGTCCCAGCGCGAAGCCGCGCGCCTGAGCAAAGGCCAGCGGATGCCGGCCCGGCAGACTCCCTCGCCCCGCGCCGTTCATGAAGATCGGCACGCCAGCGTCTTCCGCGAAGTTCCGAAGGTCAGCGGCCGCGTCGTCCCAGTACACGCCACTGCCCGCCATGATCATGGGCCGCTCGGCCTGGGCGAAGAGATCGGCCAGCTTCTGGACGGAATCAGGATCGGGCGCGACGGGATGACGATGCACGTAGCCCGTCGGAATGGGGGCCATCCGGTCCTCGACCATGGTCATCAGCAGATCGACGGGGATCTCGACGAAGACCGGGCCGGGCCGTCCCGTGAGCGCGGTGCGAATGGCCGTCGTGAGCACCTCCGGGATCTGGCGCGTCTCCGAAACCGTCCAGGCGCCCTTGGTGATGGGCTTGAGCAAATCCACCTGCTCAACTTCTTGAAGCGAGCCCAGCCCGCGAAGGCCGAGCGGCGCCGCGCCGCCGATGAGGAGCAGCGGGCTCCGCGCCGAGAACGCATTGGCCACGCCCGTCACGGCGTCGGTGACCCCGGGCCCCGCCGTCACGATGGCCACCCCGAGATTTCGCGTCAGCCGCGCGTAGGCATCACCCGCATGCGCCGCCGCCTGCTCGTGGCGCATGTCCACGACCTCCACGCCCCCGGTGACGCAGCCGTCGTAGATGGGCAAGATATGCCCGCCGCAGAGCGTGAAGACATGGCCCACGCCCGCCTGCTTGAGCGTCCGCGCCACCAGATGCCCGCCGTTCAGATCCGCCATGGATTTCCCTTCCGCACGCGCGCGACG
>DASYTI010000226.1 GCA_036002485.1 Candidatus Methylomirabilota bacterium
ATCACGGGCGTCCTCATCGCGGCCTTCGGCGGCGCCATTGGCTTCGGGCTGGCGGCTCTTGCCTCCTATACCGCGCTGGCGCTGTACAGTCGCCTGCGCCTCCGCGGCACGTCTCCCGCCGGCCGTGGCCAGCACGTGCTCGAGCAGTTCGCCGAGGGTCTCAGCTTCGTCGGCCGCAATTTCGTATTTACCTGCCTGATCGCCCTGGCGCTTTTCAATAGCCTGTTCGCCATGTCCTACCTCACGCTCTTGCCGATCTTCGCCGATGCGTACTTCCATGCCGGCTCGACCGGGTACGGACTGCTGAACGCCGCGCACGGCACGGGGGCGCTGGTGGGCTCGCTCACCGTGGCAACCATCGCTCATCTTCTCCTGCGCCGGGGGACGGCCTTGCTGGTGGGTGCGGCGTGCGTGGGGGCGCTCTTGATCGTCTTTTCGTTCTCACCGGGGATGTGGCTGGCCCTGCCCGTGCTGGTGCTGGTGGGCTTCTGCAATACTTTCTACCTGATGCAGGTCAGCACCTTCCTCCAGCAGAAGGTGCCCGACCACCTGCGCGGCCGCGTGATGAGTCTCTACGCGCTCTGCTGGAACCTGCTGCCCCTCGGCGGTCTCCTGGCCGGCGTGCTGGCCGCCGCCGTGAACGCGCGCTTCGCCGTGCTCTTCGGCGGGGCCATGGTCGCCGCCAACGCGCTCCTGCTCCTCGCCTCGAGAAGGCTCCGGGCGATCAGCTAGCCTGGACTATTCGCGAATGCGTGAACTGCATCCCGGCCACCCCCTTATCTACTCAGCCCTCGCCTCAGGGCTTCACCCTTCAGCTCGAACCGCGGCCCTCTCCCCTCTGGGGGCGAGGGATCAAAATGAATCCCTCTCCCTCGGAGAGGGAGAGGGCTGGGTGAGGGTGGCGTTGTCTCACGAATAGTTCCGGCTAGATCCCGCGTTGCTTGACGAGCCGGGTGGCCGGGGCTAGCATCCTCTTCGGTTGAGTGGAGGGGCCGCGTGTGAAGTGTTCGAGCTGTCAAGCCGAAGCTCCGTCGGATGCGGAGTTCTGTCCCGACTGCGGGACGAGGCTGCTGATCCCATGCCCACAGTGCGGCACCTCGAACAGCGCCGGCAACCGGTTCTGCAAGAAATGCGGCCAGACGCTGGGGGCGGCGCGTCCCCCGGCGGAGAGCGAACGCTTCGCTTCACCCCACGCCTACACCCCGGAGCACCTGGCTGAGAAGATCCTCACCTCGCGGGCCGCGCTCGAAGGCGAGCGCAAGCTCGTCACCGTGCTCTTCGTCGACGTCTCCGGCTTCACCGCGCTGTCCGAAGGGCTCGATCCCGAGGACGTCCACGCCCTCATGGACCGAGCTTTCGAGCTGATGCTCGGCGAGGTGCACCGCTACGAGGGCACCGTCAATCAGTTTCTCGGCGACGGCCTCATGGCCCTGTTCGGCGCGCCCGTCGCCCACGAGGATCACCCCTTGCGCGCGGTCCACGCGGCCCTCGGCCTCCAGCGCGCGCTCGCCTCGTACCGCGACGAGCTCCGCGCCCAGCGCGGCATCGAGTTCCAGGTACGCATGGGGCTCAACACGGGTGCGGTGGTCGTCGGCAAGATCGGCGACAACCTCCGCATGGATTACACCGCGGTCGGGGATACCACGAACCTGGCCGCGCGACTGCTCGCCCTGGCGGAGCCCGGCCAGATTCTCGTGAGCGAGGACATTGCCAAGGTCGTGAGCCCTTATTTTGTTCTCCAACCCGTGGGCGAAGTGAGCGTCAAGGGCAAGACGCTCCCGGTCCGGCCGTACCGCGTCGAGGCGGCGCGCAGCGTGCGCAGCCGTCTGGAGGCCGAGAGCGAGCGCGGGCTCACACCGCTTGTCGGACGTGAGCACGAGCTGGCCCTGCTCCAGGGCACCTTTGCCGATGTCCAGGCCGGCCAGGGCCAGGCGGTCTTCGTCTACGGCGAGGCAGGCATCGGGAAGTCGCGTCTCTTGCTGGAGTTCCGCCGCCAGGCGGAGGCCGCCGGCGCGCGGTGGGTGCTCGGCCGCTGCGTCTCCTACGGTCATACCATCGCCCACCTTCCCGTCCTCGACCTCCTGCGCGACCTCTTCGGCATCAAGGAAGGCGACAGCGTCGAGACAATGCTGGACAAGGTCGAGGGCGGGATTCGCGAGGCCGGGGACGACGTGGCGTGGACGGCGCCCTTTCTCCGCGCGCTCTTCTCGCTCGACCCTCGGGATGCCGCGGTGGCGGCGATGAGCCCCGTGCAGCGCAAGGGGCGCACGGCAGAGGCCGTGCGCGATCTCCTCCTCGCGCGCGGCCAGAAACGTCCCCTGGTGCTCGTGGTCGAGGACCTTCACTGGATCGATCTCCACTCGGAGGACATCCTGCGTCTCCTCCTCGAAGGCATGGCGGCCGCCCCCCTCATGGTCGTGCTGACCTATCGACCCGGCTATGCCCAAACCTTCGGCGAGCAGACGTACTTCACGCGGATCACCCTGCGCGCCCTGCCGGAGGCGCAGACGGCGGCCATGGTGCAGAGCGTGCTCCAAGCGGAAGTCCCGCTGGAGGCGAGCCGGCTCGTCGCCCGGAAGGCCGAGGGCAATCCGCTCTTCGTCGAGGAGCTGGCCAAGTCCCTGGTCGAGGACGGCACGCTCGAACGCGTCGATGACGGGTACCGCCTCGCCCGCGCCCTCACCGACGCGCACATCCCCGATACCATCCAGGGCGTCATCATGGCGCGTATCGACCGGCTGCCCGAGGGCTCCAAGGCCGCCCTCCAGATCGCCTCCGTCATCGGACGGGAGTTCACTGCCCGGCTCGTCGAGCGCGTGGCCGCCCTGGGGCGCGACGCGCGGCAGGCCCTGGGGGAGCTCCGGGCGGTGGAGCTGATCTACGAGAAGGCCCGCTCGCCCGAGCTGGAATACATGTTCAAGCACGCCCTGACGCACGACGTGGCGTACGAGACCTTGCTCCGGCAGAAGCGCCGCGAGTTGCATCGGCGCACGGGCCAGGTGATCGAGGAGCTGTACGCCGACCGCCTCCCCGAGTTCTACGAGACTCTGGCCTTCCACTTCACTCGCGGAGAATCGTGGGACAAGGCCGCCGATTACCTGCTCAAGTCCGCCCTCAAGGCGCGCGCGAGCTTCGACTACCCGGAGGGCAGTCGCCTCTGCACCCAGGCCATCGAGATACTCGGGCGCTCAGGCGGCAAGCCCACGGAACTGGCGCGGGCCCACGAGATGCTGGGCGACCTCGAGAGCCTCCAGGGGCGCCTGGAGTCGGCCAACCTTGCGTACGAGCAAGCACTGGCGCTTTTCGACGATCCCGCCGGCCGTCAGCGGCTCGGCAATAAGATCCACCGCCCGAGCACGGTCGTCCGCGAGGGAGGGAAGATTGCCTACTATGAGCACGGCGTGGGGGAGCCGACCCTGGTCCTCTGCCACCCTGCCGTCTACGGGATCGCGACGTTCCAGCTCCTAGTGGAACAGCTCTGCCAGGACTTCCGCATCGTGACCTGGGATCCTCGGGGCACGGGAAGGTCAGATCCGCTACCTGGCCCGTACTACGTGAGGGACTACGTAGAAGACCTCCGCGCAGTGATCGAGGCCATAGGCAATCGCCCCGTCGTCATCGTCGGCAACTCGCGTGGCTCGACGGTCGGGGTCCACTTCGCCACGAGCTATCCCCACCTGGTCGAGAAGCTCGTCCTGGCCGGGCTCGGCCCGGCTCGCGCGCGCCGGGACCCCACCTACCCCCACGCCGATCGCCTGGACATGGAGTTCTTCGGCCGGCTCTCTGCTGCCATGGCGGCCAATGACTGGCCGGCCGTCGTGCAGATGTTCATTTCGCAAGCCTGCGTCGGCGAGCCCGGATGTCAGAAGCTCACCGAGGGCGGCATTCGACTCTGGAACGAGATCCCGCTGGAAACCCTGAAGAACTTCTTCATGCTCGACGATCCCGGCCGCGATGTCCGCGCACTCCTGCCCGCGCTCCGGGCGCCCACCCTTGTGCTGCACGGTGAATTCGATCGGATCACACCGGTGGAGGTAGGCCGCTGGGCCGCGGAGCAGATCCCGGGGGCTCAGTTCTATGCGCTCAAGGGTCGCAGCCACGCGTTGGTCCTCACGGCCATCGCGGAATTTGTCGAGCTGGTGCGCCGCTTCGTCCGCACCGGCCGCGTGTGATCTCGCTCCCGAAGCCCACTCGCGCCTACGACCACACGTCGCGCGGGATTGGCAGTCCGTCCAGGTCGACGTCGGTCAGCGGCGAATCCGCCGGGACCGCCATGCGGTCCAGGAACCAGTAGATCTGGCGCAAGTGCTGGGCGGCATGCCAGGTCGTGCGCTCCATGAAATCGTGGGCCGACTGCGGCCCGTAGTACGTGCTGACCATGCCGTCGCACCAGCCAGGCTGCGCGCAGTACGCCGCGACGCGGCGGCGCACCGTCTCGCCGTGGCGGGCGATGGCCTCGCCATCCGCCATCTCGGCCGGAGGGCTCTCCTCGAACCACTGCTCGGACAGGTGTCCCTGCTCACGGGTGTCGACAAAGGACGCGCTCACCCGGAAGACGTGAAAGCCGAGCTGGCGCACGGTCCGGTCGCGACCGGGCGCCTTCATCCCGAGCTGGTCGAGCGGCACCTGGCGGATGGCGCGCTGGGTAGCGGCGAGCACGACGTCGAGCCGCCGCGCCAGCTCAACCGGCGAGAGCTGCTGGCGCTCTTCGTAGCGGGCGCCCACCAGCTCGGCGAGCGCTTTCGGGTTCCAGCCGTGCACCACGCGGTCACCCACGATAGTCGCGGGCACGCGCGGGATGCCGAACGGCTCGAGGTCACGCTTTCGCTCGGGCTCGGCCTCCACGTCGAACCCGTCGAACTTCACTCCCCACGACGAAAGTAACTCCTTCGTCTTGGCGCAGGAGCTTCAGCCCTGCCGATAGTAGACTCTGGCGACCGTTCTGGCTACTTGGGTTTTGTCCTCGCTCATCTCGCTCTCCCTTCACCAAGATGCTGGTTGCGTAGAGGTTGCGTC
>DASYTI010000227.1 GCA_036002485.1 Candidatus Methylomirabilota bacterium
CCCGTGTCGAGCGGCCTCCTGCCCTACATCGCCCAGCGCGTCTTCCTGGTCGACGCCACGGGGCTGGGCTGGCTCGTGGCCAGCTTCTCCTTCGGCGGCCTCCTCGCCTCCATCATCATGGTGGTGACGGGAGGGCCACGCCGCCCGGAGCGCTCCACGCTCGTCCACACCGCGATCTGGTACGCCCTGCTCCTCGGCTTCGGCCACGTGCGGAGCATGAGCGCGGGGCTTCTCCTGCTCTTCGTCGCCGGCTTCGTCCAGAACGTGGCGATGATCTCGATGTCCGCCACCCTCCTGGCCGCGGCGGGCGAGCGCTTCCGCGGACGCGTGATGGGCGTGCGGCAGCTCGCCGTCTACGGCATGCCCCTCGGCTTGATGGCCTCCGGCGCCCTCATCGAGCGCATCGGCTATCCCCTGACCATCAGCGCGTGCTGCACGGTCGGTCTGCTCTTCACCTTCCTGATCGGGATGAAGTGGCGCGCCAGCATCTGGCAGACGGCAGTGGCCTCCCGCACCACCTCGATACCGCAGCGCGTGTGAATCAGGCGGATGCCGATCCGCCGGCGATCTGGGGAAGCAGGAACACCTCGCTGTCGGGGCCGATCGGCTCGAGGAGGGCGTCCTGATAGATCTGACCGTCGATGGCCACGGCCACCCCGTCTTCCAGATGGCGCGCCAGCGCCGGGTGTAGCTCGCTGAGCTGCTGGAAGAGCTGCTTCACGGACGTCGCCGAGAGATCGAACTCGGCGACGCCTCCCGTGAGCTGCGCGAGGTTGCCGACCAGCACCACCCGCGCCATGCGTGACTCAGGCTCGGCTGAGCCCTTTCTCCTTGAGCGCCTTGAGCACCTTGGGCGGTGACATCGGCAGCTCGGTGAAGCGGATGCCCGTGGCGCTCTCCATGGCATTGGCGATCGCCCCCAGGGGCGGCACGATCGGCGTCTCCCCGACGCCCCGCACGCCGTACGGGTGCTTCGGGTTCGCCACCTCGACGATGATGGCGTCGATCATCGGCACGTCGGAGGCCACGGGCATGCGATAGTCGAGGAAGCCCGCGTTCTGCAGCTTGCCGTCGCTGCCGTAGATGTACTCCTCGTTCAGCGCCCAGCCGATGCCCTGGACGGCCCCGCCCTGGAACTGTCCCTCGACGTAGGCGGGATGGAGGGCGCGGCCGGCGTCCTGGGCGACCGTGTAGCGCAGGATGGTCACTCGCCCGGTCTCGGGGTCGACCTCGAGATCGACGAGATGGGTGCCGAAGCCCGGCCCCGCGCCCTGCGCGTTGATCCGGCCCACGCCGCCGATGGGACCGCCGGTCTTGCCGGCCACCTTGGCGAAGTCCGCGATGGACATCGGCTTGACCTTCTCGGCGAGGGCGCCGAGGGGCTTCACGGAGCCGCCCGAGAACTCGACCTGGTCCGGCTTGGCCTCCCACAGCTTGCAGGCCCGCGCGCACAGCTCGGCCTTGATCTGCTTGGCCGCCTCCACGATGGCCATGGAGCCCGAGAAGGCCGAGCGGCTACCCCCCGTGAGGAAGTTGAAACCGACGGAGCCGGTGTCGCCGATGATCGGGCGCACCTTGTCGTACGGGACGCCCAGCTCGTCCGCGGCCACCGCGGCCAGCGAGGCGCGCAGCCCGCCGATGTCCGGCGTGCCGGCCATCAGCGAGATGGTGCCGTCCTCGTTCACGGTGAGCGACGCGCAGGTCTCCCCGCCGATGTTGAACCAGAAGCCCGAGGCCACGCCGCGGCCCTGCCACTTCCGGAGCGGGGCGTTCCAGTGCTCGGTCTTCTTGATGGCGTTCAGCGTCTCCTCGAGCCCGACGGGCCCGAACTTCGGGCCGTACGCCGCCTTGGTGCCTTCACGCGCCGCGTTCTGCATGCGCAGATCGATGGGGTCGATCTCGAGCTTCTTGGCGATCTCGTCCACCACGCTCTCCACCGCGTACTCCGAGATCGGCGCGCCCGGCGCCCGGTAGGCCGCCACCTTCGGGCGATTGGACACCACGTCGTAGCCGATGACGTGCACGTGCTCGATGTCGTAGGGCGCGAACGCGCACATGACACCGGGCTGTACCGGCGAGCCCTGGAACGCACCTGCCTGGTACTTCAGCTCGGCGAAGGCGGCCACGAACTTGCCCTCCTTGGTGGCGCCCAGCTTGACGCGCACCGTGGCGCCAGAGGTGGGGCCGGAGGCCTTGAACACCTCCTCGCGGGACATCACCATCTTCACCGGCCGCTTGGCCTTCTTCGAGAGCGCGATGGCCAGCGGCTCGAGGTAGACCACGGTCTTGCCGCCGAAGCCGCCGCCGATCTCGGAGGCGGTGACGCGGACCTTGCCGATGTCGAGACCGAGGAGCCGGGCGCAGTGGGCGCGCACGATGAAGTGGCCCTGCGTGGTGCACCACAGCTCGGTGGAGCCGTCCTCGGAGACGCTGGCCAGGGCGGCGTGGGGCTCGATGTAGCCCTGGTGCACGGGCGCCGTCTTGAACTCGCGCTCGATGACGAGGTCGGCCTTCTTGAAGCCGGCCTCCACGTCGCCCTGCTTGATCTCGACGCGCTTGGCGATGTTCGAGGGCTTCTCGGGCTTGGGCTCGACGCCGACGGTGAAGAGATCGTCGTGCAGGAGGGGGGCGTTTGGCTGCATCGCCTCGACCACGTCGATCACGTGCGGGAGCACCTCGTACTTCACCTCGATGAGCTTGAGGGCGCGACGGGCGATGGCGGCACTGGTGGCGGCGACCGCGGCCACGGCGTGGCCTTCGTACAGCGCCTTCTCACGGGCCATGACGTTCCGGACTACGTCCTTGTAGTTCATCATCATCTCGCCCGCCGGGATGAACTCCGAGGACTGGTCGGCGAAGTCCGCGCGGGTGATCACGGCCTTGACCCCGGGCAGTGCCTCCGCCCGGGAGGTGTCGATGGACACGATGCGCGCGTGCGGGTGCGGGCTGCGCAGCACACGGCCGATGAGCTGGCCGGGCAGGTTGAAGTCGGCCCCGAAGCGGGCGCGCCCCGTCACCTTGTCCGCGCCGTCCGGACGGATGGTGCGCGTGCCGACATACGTCTGCGAGTTCCCATTCGTCATCGTCTCGGCCATGGGTCTATCCCTTTCTCATCGTCGCGGCGGTGTCCATCACCGCGCTCACGATCTTGTCGTATCCCGTGCACCGGCAGAGGTTGCCGGCGAGCCAGTAGCGGACCTCGGTCTCCGTCGGGTTGGTCGTTCTCTCGAGCAGGGCCTTGGAGGCCACGAGGAACCCTGGGGTGCAGATGCCGCACTGGAGCGCGGCGCTCTTCAAGAATTGCTGTTGCAGCGGATGGAGCGTCTCGCCGGTGGCCATGCCCTCGATGGTCTCGATCTTCTGCCCACCTACCTCGCAGCCCAGCACGAGACAGGAGCAGACCAGGCGCCCGTCCAGCATGACGCTGCAGGCGCCGCAGTCGCCGGAGGCGCAGCCTTCCTTGCTGCCCGTCAGGTGGAGGGTGTCGCGAAGCACGTCGAGCAGCGTCTCC
>DASYTI010000228.1 GCA_036002485.1 Candidatus Methylomirabilota bacterium
CTGGAGGAGCTGCTTCTGGGCCTCCCGCAGCTCGCGGATCGTGCGCTGCTCCCGCTCGAACAGCCGCGCGTTCTCGATGGCGAGGGCGGCGTGGCGGGCGAGGGCCTCCGCGGTCTTCAGGCTCTCGGGGCTGAAGGGGGCGGACGTCTCCTGGTTGTCGACGTAGAGCGCGCCCAGCACCGTGCCACGAGAGCCGGACTCCGGCTCGGCGCGGGGCGAGCACAAGGGGATGCAGACGATCGTGCGCAGGTCCATCAGGATCACGCTTTGGGCCATGCCCAGGGTCGGATCGGCCACCGCGTTGCCCGTGGCCACGATCTGGCCTGACTCCAGGGCCCGGCGCACCACCGAGCGCGAGATGCCCTGCGACTCCGTGAGCGGGTGGGCCTCCCCCCGGCGCCGCGCGACCCGCAGGCGCAGACCGGCCACCGCCTCGTAGCGCGCGTCCTCGGCGGACTCCTCCGCGAGGAGCAGGAACCCGCGGTCGGCCCGCGTGATGTGCAACACGGCGTCGAGCACCTGCTCGAGGACCTGGCTCAGGACGAGGGAGGAGTTGAGCGTCTGCACGAGGGAGAGCAGCAGCTGCTGCTGCTCGACCCACGGGAACTCGGCCACCGCCGCCGTGGAGCCCTCGACGCTCGGCCGCGAGTACTTGAGGGTCAGGTTCCCAAGCTGGACGACGTCGCCGGAGGAAAGCACGGCGCGGGGTACCTTGGCCGCGTTGACGTAGATCCCGTGGAGGCTGCCCTGGTCCTCGATGGCGAAGCGGCCGTTCTGATGGACGAGGCGGGCGTGGAACTTCGAGACCGACGGCTCGGGCAGACAGATGTCGTTCTGGCGGGCGCGGCCGAGGGTGTAGGTGCGGGGCGCGAGGGAGAAGGTACGCTCGGCGACCTGGCCGCGCAGGATCTCGAGCATCCCCGCCGCGACATCGGCCCCGCAGTGGGTGCAGCGCGCGTCAGTGGGCTCGGTTGCGGCACCGCATCGCCCGCAGGGCATCGGCGGGCATCATCTCCGATGCCCTGCGGAGCCGTCAATGCCCCCGCGCACACCAAACGGACGCCGGAATGCTTTCAAACGCAGAGTACGGAGAGGAACGCAGAGAAGAATCTACTCTGCGAGCCTCTGCGACCTCTGCGTTAAGAAACCGAATGCCTCGCTAGTTAGACAGTGGCAGCTGCCAGCGCTTGCGGGCTTGCATGCCCTCGTACGGCTCGCCCGGGGTGAGCGCCAGCTCGAGGACTTCCTCGATCGAGGCCACCAGGTGGAGCTTGAGGTCGGTCCGGACGTTCTCGGGGATGTCCTCCTTGACGGCCTTCTCGTTGCGCTTGGGGAGGAGCACCTCTTTCACGCCCATCCGGTGGGCGGCCAGGACCTTCTCCTTGATGCCGCCGACCGGCAGCACGCGGCCGGACAGCGTCATCTCGCCCGTCATCGCCACCCGCGGCCGCACCGGCCGGCCGGTAAGGAGGGAGACGATGGCGGTGACGAGGGTGATGCCGGCCGAAGGGCCGTCCTTGGGGATGGCCCCCTCGGGCACGTGGAGGTGCAGGTCCACCCGCTCGAAGAACGAGTCCTCGATGCCGAGCTGTCGCGCATGGGCGCGGACCCAGGAGAGGGCGGCCTGGGCGCTCTCCTTCATCACTTCTCCGAGCTGTCCGGTGAGGGTGAGGCCCTTCTGGCCCCACATCTGGCTCGCCTCGATGTAGAGCACCTCGCCACCCGCGGCGGTCCAGGACAGCCCGATGGCCACCCCGGGGATCATGGTCCGCTCCTCCAGCTCTTCCTTCATGAAGATGGGCGCGCCCAGGAACTCCTCGACCTTCTCCGGAGTCACCGCCACCGTCTCCGTCAGGCCTTCCGCCCGCTTGCGCGCGACCTTGCGGATGATGCTGGCGATCTCCCGCTCGAGGTTCCGGAGCCCGGCCTCACGGGTGTACTCCCGGATGAGCTTCTTGAGCGCTTCATCGCCGAAGGCCACGATCTCCGCCGTCATGCCGTGGTTCTCGAGCTGGCGCGGGATCAGGTGGCGCCGCGCGATGTGCAGCTTCTCCTCCTCGATGTAGCCCGCGAGCCGGATGACCTCCATGCGGTCGCGTAGCGCCGGGGGCACCGTGTCGAGGACGTTCGCGGTCGTGATGAACAGTACCTCCGAGAGGTCGAAGGGAAGATCGATGTAGTGGTCCTTGAAGGTGTTGTTCTGCTCGGGGTCGAGCACCTCGAGGAGAGCCGACGCGGGATCGCCCCGGAAGTCCGCCCCAATCTTGTCCACCTCATCGAGCATGAAGACGGGGTTCTTGCTCTCCGCCCGGCGCAGCCCCTGGATGATCTGGCCCGGCAGGGCCCCGATGTACGTGCGCCGGTGGCCGCGGATCTCGGCCTCGTCGCGCATGCCGCCGAGGCTGAGGCGGTGGAACTTCCGGCCCATCGCGGAGGCGATCGACCGGCCCAGGCTGGTCTTGCCCACGCCCGGGGGTCCGACGAAGCAGAGGATGGGCCCCTTGATGTCGGGCTTCATCTTGCGCACGGCCAGGTACTCGAGGATGCGCTCCTTGACCTTCTCGAGGTCGTAGTGGTCGTTGTCGAGGACTTCCTTCGCCTTCTGGATGTCGATCTCGCTCTCCGTGCGCTTGGCCCAGGGCAGGGCGACCAGCCAGTCGAGGTAGGTCCGCGCCACGGTGTACTCGGCGGCGGCCGGGGACATCTTGGAGAGGCGGTCCAGCTCGCGCAGAGCCTCCTTCTTGACCTCCTCCGACATGCCGGCCTTCTCGATCTTCTCCCGCAGCTCGTTGTACTCGCGCTGCTGGTCGTCGCCCTCGCCGAGCTCCTTCTGGATGGCCTTCATCTGCTCGCGGAGGTAGTACTCGCGCTGGTTCTTCTGAAGCTCGGTCTTGACCTGGCTCTGGATCTTGGTCCCGACCTCGAGCACCTCGAGGTCCTTCACGAGAACCTTGTTGAGCCGCTCGAGCCGGGCCTTGACGTCCATCGTTTCCAGCAGCTCCTGCTTCTGGGCGGTGTTGA
>DASYTI010000229.1 GCA_036002485.1 Candidatus Methylomirabilota bacterium
TCCTGGTCGAGCCCACCGGGGCCGTCCCTGCCGCCGCTCTTCTCGCGGGCAAGCTGCCCATGCCCAAGGGCTCCCGCGTCGGTGTCGTCCTCTCGGGCGGCAACATCGATCCCGCCCTCCTCGCCGACATCCTCGGCCGTAGCTAGCGGTTAGCACACCAACCGCCTGGCGTAGGGTCAGAGCAATCTCCAAGCCTCGCCGGTGAGAATGTTCCACTTCGAGCGCCGGCTTCGCCGGCGCAATCTCTTTTTTGGGGGGAGGCTTCGGAAGGGGGGCGGAGCCCCCCTCCGAGTTACTTAGCGGCGGTGGTACTCGGGGACTACGTGCTCGGCCGCGATGCCAAGCTGGTCGAGCATGCGGTCAGATGGGCAGAGGGGGCGGAGGATGAACTTGGAGCAGCCGCCCATGACGTACTCCTCGATGCGAGCGGCCAGGACCTCGATGGGGCCGAAGGCCGCACAGGCGCGCAAGGTCGCCTCGTCCACGCGGTTGCGCTGGATGTAGGGCTGGGCGACGGCCAGGGCTTCGGCTTCGCTCGGCGCCACCGTGAAGTTGATGAGCGTGCCGAAGTGGTCCTCGGGCACCTCCCGCTTCTCGGCGGCCGCGAACTCCTGGACCTTGTGGACGCCCACACGGAACTCCTCGGGCGTGATGAAGGACGGGATCCAGCCGTCGCCCAGGCGCCCCGTGCGCTTCTGGGCGGCCTCGCTCTTGCCGCCGATCCAGATGGGCGGCGGGTTCTGCCAGGGCTTGGGGAAGATGGTGACACGATCGAGCTTGAAGAACTCGCCCTGATAGGACACCTCGTCCTGTGTCCAGAGCAGGCGAAGAATACGGATGGCCTCGTCCGTCCGCCGTCCGCGCTCCTTGAAAGGCACGCCCGAAGCGTCGAACTCGCGCGGGAGCTCGACGCCCACCCCGACGGCGGGGAAGAGCCGCCCGCGTGAGAGCCAGTCGATGGTGGCCATTTCCTTGGCCGCGACCACTGGTGTCCGGTAGGGCAGCACGAGCACGCTCGGCCCGAACTTGAGCTTCTGGGTACGCGCGGCGATGGCGGCCAGCGAGGTCATGACCTCGGGCACCGGCGTGGGCGAGGAGAGGCGATCGGAGAGCCATATGGAATCGATGTCGGACTTCTCGCAGAAGTCGCCGAGGGTGAAGAGGAACTCGCCGCCGTCCTTGCCCGCTGGCCACGGGCCCGGCATGATCCCGATGCGGTACTTGATGGTCATTGGGGCGCATCGTACGCGCCGCCCTCCCAAGGGTCAAGAAGGGTCCCGCCCGAAAGCTTGACAGGACCCCTGATCACGGTCAGGGTACTGAGCTATGAGCCCTTCGACGAAGTCCGGGCCTCAGGGTGATCGTGCCGAGCCACCCACCACGCGCGAGCGCCGGAGAAATCCGCGCGTCACCGTTCCGTGGCCCGCCATCATCCAGTCTTCGGACGGGCGGTTGGTCACGGGCGAGGTCATCGACGTCAGCCTCTCCGGCATGAAGCTTCGCGTGAATACCGACGTCGTGGTAGGTGATACGGTGAAGCTCCGGGTGACCCTGCCCCGCGAGGCGGGTGAGCTCGAGGTCACGGCGGAAGTGGTCCGCCGCGATCCGGGGGGCATCGGTGTCGACTTCGGCACCCTGCCGCCGGATGCGGCCCAGAAGGTCAAGGCCTTCGTGCCCACCTGGGATCTCCGCCGGCGCGCCGAGCGTGTCGGCCTCGAGCTGCCGATTCAGGTCCAGGGGCACGAGACCACGACCAAGGGCCTTACCATAGATCTCTCCACGGTGGGCGCGCGGGTGACCACGGAGAGCAGACTCACGCCTGGTGACATGGTCGCCACCACCTTCACGCCCAAGGACGGGCAGGGGCCCATGCAGGTCCGCGCCGTGGTCTGGGAAGTGGACGCGCGTGGCGCCGTCCTTGTCTTCGCCAATCTTTCGCTCCACGACTTCGTTCGCCTCCGCTCGTTCGTCGATTCGCTGCTCGCCCGCCGCTAGGTAGCTCGGAGGGGGGCTCCGCCCCCCTTCCGAAGCCTCCCCCCGACGCAGTGCAAGCCGCAGGACGTCGTGGGGCTGGGGCCCCGCCGTCCGAGGCGAGCAATCTGAGAACTGCGCCGGCGAAGCCCGCGCTCGAAGCGAAACACTCCTTCTCGCGAGGTCAGGGGAATTACTTAGACAGACGCCTAATCGGAAACCGGATTGACTGTTTGGGTGACCGCGCATAGAATGAACGGCGGTTCAGTCAGCCATCATGCGTGATCCAGACAAGCCCCAGCAGATCATTGAGGCCGCCGTGCGGGTCTTCGCCCGCAGGGGGTACTACAATTCGCGCGTCTCCGACATCGCGCGCGAGGCCGGGATCGCCGCGGGCACCATCTATCTCTATTTCAAGACCAAGGACGACATCCTCGTCACCCTGTTCCGGGACAAGATGGCGGAGTTCGTGGGCAGCCTGCGCAAGGCCATCGCCGATGAATCCGACGCCATCGCCAAGGTGCGACGGCTCGTGGCGCTGCACTTTCGCATGCTCGAGGACAACCCCGAGCTGGCGGAAGTGGTGCAGGTCGAGCTCCGCCAGGGCCAGAAGTTCTTCCGCGGCGCCTCCAGTCAGGAGATCGGCGCCTACTTCGGCCTGATTGGCTCCGTGCTCGAGGAGGGCGTGGCCCAGGGCCGGTTCCGCCAGGATCTGCCCGTCAAGATCGCCACCAAGATGCTCTTCGGCGCCATGGACCAGATGGCGACCTCCTGGGTGCTCGGCAAGCGCAGCTACCAGCTCACCGACACCGCTCCCGCGGTCGCCGAGATCTTTCTCCAGGGTGTGGCCGTGTCGCCCGAAGGGTGAATCAGAGAGGAGATCGTTGATGCCGTACGAAACCATGAAGCTCGAGCGCGAAGAATCCTTCGCGGTCGTGACTCTGAACCGCCCGCCCGCCAACGCGATCAGCGAAGCGTTGATGAAGGAGCTGAACGCCGTGCTGTCCGAGATCGAGTCGGACGGCGCCGTCCAGTGCCTCATCATCACGGGCGCCGGGGACAAGATCTTCTGCGCGGGCGCGGATCTCGGCTCGGCCTTCTCCGGGCCCGACGTGACCTCCTTCATCCGCTTCGGCAACTCCGTGCTCCGCCGCATCGAGCGCTTTCCCAAGCCCGTCATCGCGGCCATCAATGGCCATGCTCTGGGCGGCGGGTGCGAGATTTCCATGGCCTGCCACATCCGCATCCTCAAGCAGTCGGCACGGATGGGCCAGACCGAGTCCAACCTGGGGATCATTCCAGGCTATGGCGGCACCCAGCGCTTTCCGCGACTGGTGGGACGGGGACGAGCCCTCGAGCACCTGATCCTCGGCACCCAGATCTCTGCGGAAGAGTGCTACCGCATCGGACTCGTGAATCGCCTGGCCAAGGACGGCGAGACGCTCACTGACGCCAAGGCGCTGGCGCGCGAGCTCGTCAAGCGCCCGCCCATCGCCACGCGGCTCATCATCGAGGCGATCGACGACGGCATCCAGGCGCCCATCGATCAAGCCCTGGAGATCGAGCTGCGCGCCTTCGAGAAGGTCTTGAAGACCGAGGACGCGGGCGAGGGTATTCAGGCCTTTTTCCAGAAGCGGCCCGCCCAGTTCAAGGGCAAGTAGGCCATGGATCTCGGAATCAAGGACCGCGTCGCCCTCGTCACGGGCGGCGCCCGGAGTTTGGGGAAGGCCGACTGCCTCGCGCTGGCCGCCGAGGGCTGTCGGGTCATCGTCCTCGACCTCAATGCCCAGGGCGCCGCGGAGACGGCCAAGGAGATCGGCGACCAGGGGGGCACGGCGCGCGGGTACGAAGCCGACATCACCAATCGCCCGCAGCTGGCCGAGGTCATCGCCAAGGCCCAGTCCGAGGTCGGCCCCGTGGACATCTGCGTGAACAATGCGGGCTTCATCTACACCATGGGCCAGCTCAAGGACATGCAGGACGCCGACTGGGACATGAACCTCCAGATCAATCTCACCGGCACCTACAATGTGACCAAGGCCGTGTTTCCGGGCATGCGGGAGCGCAAGTGGGGACGCATCATCTGCATGGCCTCCATCGCGGGCCTCATGGGCGGCTTCGGGCAAGCCGCCTACTCCACGGGCAAGATGGGTCTGGTGGGCTTCGCCAAGTCCGTGGCTCTGGAGGGCGCGCGCTACAATGTCACGTCCAATGTCATCGCGCCCGGGATCATCGGACCCAACGCCAACCTTTCGCCGCTCTATGATCGAATGGTGAAGCGAGTGGCCATGCAGGTCGAAGGCCGGCCCGAGGACGTCGCCCATGCCATCGCGTTCCTCTGCTCGGAGCGCGCCCGCTACATCACGGGAGCCGTGCTCACCGTGACGGGCGGGATGGATCTGTTCACCTTCTAGATCGGATTCTCAAGGAGACCTATATGCCGACTGTCAAAGAGACCTTCGACCTGATGCCGACCAAGTTCAAGCCCGCCAGTGCCACGGGGGTCAACAAGACCATCCAGTACGAGATCGGCGGCGACGGCGGCGGCACCTGGCATGCCGTGATCAAGGACGGCACCTGCACGGTGAACACCGGCCCCGCGGCCGCGGCCGACCTGACCATCACCATGGCCGCGCAGGACTGGCTGGACATGATCAGCGGCAAGCTCAACGGCCAGACGGCCTTCATGTCGGGCAAGCTCAAGCTCAAGGGCGACATGGGCTTCGCCATGAAGATGGGGAGCCTCTTCCAGGTCTAGATAGCTCGGAGGGGGGCTCCGCCCCCCTTCCGAAGCCTCCCCCCGACGCAGGGCGAGCCGCAGGACGTCGTGGGGCTGGGGCCCCGCCGTCCGAGGCGAGCAATCTGAGAACTGCGCCGGCGAGGCCGGTGCTCGAAGCGGAACGTTCTTTGCCCAGGAGGACATGCAATCCGTGTTGACCCGCATCGATCACGTCATGATCTGCGTCGCCAATCTGGAGCAGGGCCTCGAGGCCTACACACGCCTCGGGTTCAACATCTATCCGGGCGGCGTCCATACCGGCCGGGGGACGCACAACGCCATCGCCTATCACGAGGAAGACTATCTCGAGCTGATGAGCGTGCGCGATCGTCAGGAATACCTGTCATCCTCGGGTCCCGGCGGCGGTCTGCTCGAGTTTCTCTCCCATGGCGACGGGCTCCGCTTCGTCATCGTGCAGAGCGACGATCTGGGCGCCGATGTGGCGGCCATGCGACGGCGCGGCGTCGAGGTCGGCGAGCCCAGCGAGGGTGGTCGCCGGACTCCGGCCGGACACGAGCTGAGGTGGAAGATGGCGGTGCTCGGCCCGGATCACCCGCTCCCCATTCTCTTCATTCAGCATCTGACGCCGCTCGCGGAGCGACGGGCGCAGTTGCCCCGGGCCGGGAACCATCCCAACGGCGTTCTCCGGACGGAGCGGGTCTACATCGCCGTCCCCGACGTCGCGGCCGCCGCCAAGGCCTACAGCCAGGTGCTCGGCATGTCCGTGCCGCCCATCCAGCGTGGCGCCGTCATCAAGGCCGACATGGCCGTGTTCGATCTCGGCCCCACCGGTCTCACGGTGGCGCAGCCCGCCGAGCCTGGACCCGCCGCCGATGCGCTCAGCCGGCGCGGCCCGGGGCCATTTCAGGTCTTGTATCGGACGAGCAGCATGGAGGCCGCCGCGCGCTGGATGGCGGACCACGGCGTGCCGCCTCCCACGCGCGGCGTCCGGAATACCGGCGAGCAGGCCATGCTGGTTCCCCCCGAGCACGCGTGTGGAACGTATATCGGCTTCGCGGGGCCTGCGTAGTCGCGGTGACCTCAGAGCTCACCCGGGTCGACGGCTGTGATCTCTGCCGCGCCGTCCGCATGACCCACTGGTATCACGAGGACGAGGTGTGCTGGATCGCCGAGTGCGATGTGTGCGACGTGCCCATGGTGGTCTGGCGCTGGCACGGCCAGACGCCGCCCTCCGAGCATCTCGAGCACATGCGCGCGCGGCTCCACGATGTGGCCACGACCGAGATGGGCGAGTACTACGTGGACGACCACATGCGCAACATCCCGGACCACTGGCACGCTCATGCGCGGCCGAAGGGTGGATTCTTCGGCGCCCGGCGCAAGTCCCTCTGACCGCGTCCTACTTCGGCACGAGATCCTTGAAGCGCGGCATGACCTCGCGGGCCAAGAGCTCCATCGAGTGGCGCCACGCCTTCGGATTCTCCGAGTAGTCGAAGCAAAAGAGCAGAAGCGTGCCGAAGCCCCCGACCTCCTCGTAGATCGCGTGGAGCCGCTCGGTCACCGTGGCGGGCGAGCCCACCATCCAGTTGTGGCGAGCGCAGTACTCGGGCGTCACGTCGGAGTCGGGCACGTCCGGCTTGTGCTTCAGGAACTCGGTGAAGCCGAACGAGGCGAGGAGGGGCAGGAAGTACTCCTGCATCATGCGGCCCATCATGCCGCCCGCGGAGAGCCGCATGGCCTCGGCGTCGGTGTCGGCGATGAAGACCTCGCGCACCAGCCGCCAATCCGAACGCTTCGGCGTCCGCCCGGTACGTGCGGCCCCCTGCTCGACGGAATCCCAGTGGCTCGCCACGTAGGCAGGATTGAGATTGAGGCTCATGGGCCAGAAGCCGCGCTCGCCCGCGAGCTTGAGAGTGTCGGACCCCTTGCTCACCCCCGCCACCCCAATGGGGGGGTGCGGTTTCTGAAACGGCATGATGTGGGGCCGGAGCGTATCGAGCATCGTTCCTGTCTTGGTCACGTGCCAGTACTTGCCCTTGAAATCGAACTCGGGCTCGTCGCTCCAGAGGCGCAGGACGATGTCGAGGGCCTCGCGCGTCATCTCGCGGTGCTGACCCGAGTTGCCGTCCACGTTGAACATGGCCCAGTCGCTGGGCAGGCCGCTCGCCGCCACTCCGAAGTTGAGCCGCCCTTGCGCGAGATGGTCGAGCATGGCCACGCGGTTGGCCAGCTCGCCGGGGTGATGGTAGGGCATGAGAAAGCCGCCGGGCCCGATGCGCATGCGCGTGGTTTGCAAGAGAGCCTGGGCCACGATCAGATCGGGCGCGGGATGCGGCTCCCAGGGAGCCGTGTGGTGTTCGCCTATCCAGGCCTCGCTGAAGCCGAGCTCGTCGGCCCAGCGGAGCTGCTGGAGATCCCACTGGTGGCCATCGTAGAGGCCGCGCTCGGGCGGGTGCGACGGCATCGTGAACAGTCCGTAGTCCATGAGAGCCTCCCTCAATTCAGCACTCGCCTCGTCGCGCTCGTCGCCTGCGGCTCCTCGGCCGCGCCTCAGCTCGAACTGCGAGCCACTACCAGAGCTCCCGCGAGGCCAAGCGTGCCCCTTCCGCGAGGCTGCCGAGCTTGGCCCACACGATGTCCGGGTCGACGGCGGCCTGGCCCACCCAGGTGCCGAAACCGCAGTCTGTTCCGGCGATGACGTTCTCGCGGCCGGCGAGGCGCGCGTAGCGCTCGATGCGCTCGGCGATCAGGGCCGGGTGCTCGATGAAATTGGTCGTCGAGTCGATGACGCCGGGGATAATGAGCTTGCCGTCCGGCACCTTGACCTTCTCGAACACGCGCCACTCATGGGCGTGGCGCGGGTTGGCGCCCTCGAAGGAGACGGCGCCCGGCCGGGCCGCCAGCACGAGATCGAGAATGTCGGCCAGCGGGACATCGTAATGGTGCGGGCCTTCGTAGTTACCCCAGCAGAGGTGCAGGCGCACCCGGTCCGGCGGCACCTTGGCGAGCGCGTGGTCGAGCGCCGCCAGGTGCAGCCGCGCCATCTTGCGGAATTCCTGGACGCTCAGGTCCGCGAACTGGATATGGCGTCCCATCGCGAGATCGGGACAGTCGACCTGGAGGACGAATCCCGCCGCGGCCACCGCCTCGTACTCGTGCTTCATGGCCTCCGCGATGGCGAAGAGATAGCTCTCGTGACTCGGATAGTGGTCATTGTGGAAAAAGAGGGAGATGACGCCGGGAGAGGCGGCAGTCAGGAATCCTTCGCGAGCGGCGACGTGGGGGAGGGCGGCCTGGAGGTTGGCCACATCCGCGCGGGCCGCGTCCGGGTCGCGGAGGGCGACGGGGCCGGTGCACGCGGGGGTCTTGCGTCGCGCGCGGCCAGGGTCCCCGAAGACACGGCGGGCCATGCCGGGAAAGTCCACGAGGTCGCGGTACTGGAGCGGATGGCTGGCGCCCTCGAAGCCCGCGAGCCGGTCCTTGACGTAGGTCGCATAGCTCGGCTTGCTGAATTCGCCGTCATTGATGATGTCGAGGCCGATGTCGGCTTGCTTGCGCACGACCTCGGTGACGGCCGAGCGAATTCCCGCGGCCAGGGCCGCGGGATCGACGGGGACGCCTTCCTCCTTCGCGAACATCGTGCGGGTCAGCTCATCGGGTCGAGGCAGGCTGCCCGTGTGGGTCGTCAGGATCCGATCGGTGCTCCGTTGCATCGGTGGCGATTTCAATACCACAAGTATCCGGCGAGTGCCATCGGAGGCGGCTTCCCTACGGATTCTTCACATACCGCCGGATGAACACCACGCTGAGGAGCAGAGGTCCCACGAAGGCCGCCAGGTGTAGAGACCACGGGAGGAGCGCGGTTCCCGCGGATGCGGAGCATGGAAAGATCATCGCGACTCCCAGATAGAGTACGCTCGCGCCCAGCAGTGCCCACCCACCGAAGCGGTTCACGGCACACCATGTGCGGTCATCCGACAGGGTGTTGCCGGTCCGGATGCCGTAGGCCCGGTCGCGAGGTATGAGCCCGAGGATGAGCGGAATGGCGAAGAGGAGGATGATCACGGCGGGAATGAAGAACGGTTGGCTGCTCATCTCGTGTCTCCGGAACTGGATGCTATCATAGCGCCCGCATGGTGATCCTTGATGGATGGTGGGTTTTTCTTCGGGAACTGCCAAAGGTCGTTGACGCGAGGCGTCAACACGAAGTAGCATGGTAGCTGGAGGGATTCCATGAAAGACGAGATGTTCACGATGGCGCCGGACTTGCCGGGCATGTCTCCAGAGGTGGTGGCTCGCTGGCAGGAGGAGCTCAGGCGCAATGCCCTGCGCATGAAACACTTCAGCGAGATGATCATGAACCCGAAGGAGCCCGAGATCGGGCCCACGCCTCGCGAAGAGATCTACCGCAAGAACAAGTCCCGGCTCTATCGCTACCAATCGAAGCGTACCGTCAAGACGCCGCTGCTCTTCGTGCCCAATCTCGGCATCAGCCGCCCCTACATCTTCGACCTCATGCGCCGGGGCTCGTTCATCGAGCACATGACCGACCGGGGCTTCGACTTCTTCCTCGTCGACTGGGGCGTCTTCGGACCCGAGGACAATGACCTCACGCTCGAGCATGCCGTGACCAAGATCCTCCCGCGCATGGCCCGGAAGGCCCTCGAGGCCTCGGGGGCGAAGGAGATCTCG
>DASYTI010000230.1 GCA_036002485.1 Candidatus Methylomirabilota bacterium
TCAACGGTCTGACGCGCGGCGCCGTCTTCGCCCTCGTCGCCCTCGGCTACACGATGGTTTATGGGATCATCGAGCTGATCAACTTTGCCCACGGTGACGTGTTCATGCTCGGCCTGTTCATCTCACTCACCTATTTCAGCCTGATCGGGATGGCGAAGACCCTCTACGGCTGGCACCTCGTGACGATCCTGCCGCTCGTCTTTCTCGCGACCATGCTCACGACCGCCCTCATCAACGTCATCATCGACCGCCTCGCCTACCGCCCGCTCCGTCACGCCGGGCGCCTTTCGCCGCTGATCACCGCCATCGGCGTCTCCTTCATGTTGGAGAACATCGCGCTGCTGTGGGTCGGCCCGGCGCCGGTCTCGTACCCCGAGATCTTTCCCTCGGTGGACATCCTGTACGAGTGGTTCGGCTGGAACTCGAAGATCTTCATCACCAGCAAGGACCTGCTCGTGCTCGGGCTGACGGTTCCGCTCATGGTCGCGCTCCAGCGCTTCATCAGCGTGACGACCTGGGGCAAGGCCATGCGCGCGACCGCCCAGGACCGGGAGACCGCCGCCGCGATGGGGATCAACGTCGAGAGGACGATCATTCTCACCTTCTTCATCGGCGGGGCCCTGGCCGGGGCGGCCGGGGTGATCCAGGGGATGTACTACAACATGGGCCAGTGGTGGGTCGGCTACCAGGCGGGCCTCCGCGCCTTCACGGCGGCCGTCCTGGGCGGGATCGGGAACATGCCAGGCGCCGCCCTCGGCGGCCTGGTGATCGGCTTCCTGTCGGCGTGGAGCGACCAGTACATCTCCGCCCGCTGGACCAACGCGGTCGTCTTTTCCATCCTCATCCTGGTCCTGGTCTTCCGCCCCCACGGCCTGCTGGGCGAGCGGACGCCCGAGCGGCTGTGACGGGAAGCCTGACCTCGCGGATCACCCCGCTGCAGCGGCAACGGCTGGCGGCGACCGTCGTGGTCGTGGCCGTCGTGGCCTATCCGTTCGTGGACCGCGCCCTGCGGACCCAGACGATTCACGCGGTCTCGGACGGCATGATCTACGTCCTCCTCGCCCTCGGGCTGAACATCGTAGTCGGCTACGCCGGGCTCCTCGACCTCGGCTACGCGGCCTTCTTCGCGATCGGCGCCTACGCCATGGGTCTGCTGAACTCCCCGCTCCTCGGCTCGCCGCTCCACGGGCACGTCTGGAGCTTCTGGGTCATCATCTGGATCTCGGCGATCGTCTCGGCGATCTTCGGCCTCATCATCGGGGCCCCGACCATCCGGGTCCGGGGGGACTACCTCGCCATCATCACCCTCGCCTTCGGCGAGATCATCCCGGTGGCGATCCGCAACATGGGGGACGTCACCGTCGAGATCGGAGGCTGGCGGCCGATCGAGAAGCTGAACATGACCGGGGGCGAGAACGGCGTGAACCCGGTCGGTCGGCCCTACCTCCCCGGCCTTCACTTCGAGACCGATCCGATCCCCTGGTCCTTCCTCATCCTGATCATCGGCGCGCTCTCGCTGTGGGCCATGAACCGCATGCGCGACTCGCGGCTCGGCCGGGCCTGGATGGCCATCCGCGAGGACGAGACGGCGGCCGACTGCACGGGGGTGAACCCGGTCAAGACCAAGCTCCTCGCCTTCGGGCTCGGCGCGTCCTTCGCCGGCTTCGCGGGCTCGTTCTATGCGGCCAAGCTGTCGGCCATCACGCCCGGGGCCTTCGAGTTCAACGTCTCGATCATGCTCCTGTGCATGGTCGTGCTGGGGGGCATGGGAAGCCTCAAGGGCGTCATCCTGGGCGGCATGCTGATCACGCTCTTCGATCGGATCCTTCTCGCTCAGCTGACATTCCTGGTGCGCTGGATCGGTCGGTCGCTGGGTATCGCCACCCTCACGAGCGTCGATCTCACGCTCTGGCGCTGGTTCTTCTTCGGCCTGGGCCTGGTCATCGTCATGCTGGTCAGGCCGGAGGGGCTGGCGGGACGGCGCGTGCGCCCGCCTGACGCCGACGTGGACGAGCGGGAGGAGGCTCTCGCGCTCGTGGCCGCGCCGCCGCGCCCGCAGGCAGAGGCGATCCCGTCCTGGCTGCGGAAGCCTGGAGCGTCGCGAACGAGCCTGACCACGACTCCTGTTCTCGACGTGCGGGGCCTGACGCGGCGCTTCGGGGGCCTCGTGGCGGTGAGCGAGGTGGACCTCGTCATCCCGCCCGCGGGCATCGTCGGGCTGATCGGACCGAACGGCGCCGGGAAGACGACGTTCTTCAACCTCGTCACCGGGCTGCTCCGGCCGGACCAGGGGGAGATTCGATTGAATGGCGAGAGCCTGGTCGGGCTGAAGCCCCATCAGATCGTCGGGCGCGGCGTCGCCCGCACCTTTCAGTCCATCCGGCTCTTCCAGAACATGACCGTGCTCGACAACGTCCTCGTGGGCGAGCATTGCCGGCTCCACGCCTCGGTGGCGGGCGCCGTCTTCCGCCCGCCCGCCGTCGTCGCCGAGGAAGCCCGCGCTCGCGGCCGGGCGCGAGATCTCCTCGGCTTCGTGGGTCTGGGCGACAAGGAGGGCGAGCTGGCCAAGAATCTGGCCTACGGCGATCAGCGCCGGCTCGAGATCGCGCGGGCCCTGGCTACCGAGCCCAGGCTCTTGCTGCTCGACGAGCCGACCGCGGGAATGAACCCGCGGGAGACCGACGCCCTCACCGAGCTGATCGGGCTCCTGCGGCGCGAGCTCGGACTCGCGGTCCTGCTCATCGAGCATCACATGGAGGTGGTGATGGGGATCTCCGACCGCATCACCGTGCTCGACTACGGCACCCGGATCGCGGAAGGCACGCCGGCCGAGATCCGACAGAACCCGAAAGTCATCGAGGCCTATCTGGGCAAGGGCTACGAGCAGGAGCTGGTCACCCCGTGAACGGAGCTGCCCTGCTCGAGCTGAATGACGTGCACGCCTACTATGGCAACATTCGCGCGCTCAAGGGCGTCTCCCTGACCGTGGCGCGCGGTGAGATCGTCACGCTCATCGGCTCGAACGGGGCGGGGAAGACCACCACGCTGCGGACGGTGCTCGGGACGGTGCGGCCGCTGCGAGGCACCGTGACCTTCGGCGGGAAACGGATCGACAAGGTGCCCACGCACCGGATCGCTCGCCTGGGGATCGCCCAGTCTCCCGAGGGCCGCCGGATCTTCGCTCCCATGACGGTGCTCGAGAACCTTGAGCTGGGCGCCTTCGCGCGGACCGACCGCGAGGCGATTCCCCAGGACCTGGAGCGGGTGCTCGCGCTCTTTCCGCGGCTGCGTGATCGCCTCGGGCAGAAGGGCGGCACGCTCTCAGGCGGAGAACAGCAGATGCTGGCGATGGGTCGCGCGCTCATGGCCCGTCCCGAGATGCTGCTCCTGGACGAGCCGTCGATGGGGCTCTCGCCGATCCTGGTGGAGACCATCTTCGAGATCATCCGCGACATCAATCGGCTCGGTACGACCATCCTGCTCGTCGAGCAGAACGCCCGCATGGCGTTGCGGGTGGCGCACCGGGGCTACGTCATCCAGACGGGGCGGATCGTGCTCCAGGATGCGGCCCTCGCGCTGCTTCGCTCCGACGTCGTGCGCAAGGCTTACCTGGGGGAAAAGTAGGCGAGGGGAGTCGAGGTCACCGGCGAGAGGTGAGACCCTCCAGGTCAAGCTCAGGCATGCGCCCGTTCATGAGGTCGGCGACGATCCGAGCAGTGCCGCACGCCATGGTCCAGCCCATGTGGCCGTGGCCGCAGTTGAAGAAGAGATTGCGGTGGCGGCCGAGACCGAGGATGGGTGGCCCGTCCGGCGTCATTGGGCGCAGGCAGGCACGGTACTCTCCCCGATCGTAGTCGACGGCGTCGGGAAAGACGTCACGGGCGAAGCGAAGGATGTTGTTGAAGTCCCGCGGCGTCCAGCCCCAGTCGTAGCCGGCGAACTCCGCCGTCGAGGTGAGGCGCAGCCGGTCGCCGAGCCGTGACCAGCCCACCAGCCACTGCTCGTCGACCCCGGGGATGGTGGGCGCGAGGCCACCCGGCTTGAGCGGAAAGGTCGAGGAGTAGCCCTTGGCCGGATAGATGGGGAGGCTCACCCCCGCCGTCCGGGCGACGATTGGGCTCCCCACGCCAAGGGCCAGGACGTAGTTGTCCGCGGTCAGAGTACCGTCGCTGGTGACGGCGGCGTCGATGCGGTCCCCGCCGGCCTGGAGCGCGGTGACGCGGGAGCCGAGCTTCACGGTGACGCCGAGCCGATCCTGGCAAAGCGCCCCCAGACGCTCCGTGAACAGGCGCGAGTCGCCGCTCGAGTCACCGAGATCGCGGATTGCTCCGGCGATCTTGGTCTTGACCGGCTCGAACACGGGGTCGAGCCTTGCCACCTCGCTCGCGTCGAGGACTTCCTGCTTCTGGCCGTGCTCGGCGAGAAGGGCCATCTTCTTGATCCCCGCCTCGAGCTCGGCCCGATTGCGATAGAGATACAGAGCCCCCTTCGTGATGGCGTCATACTCGAGCCCTTCGGCTCGCACCAGATCGTTCATCACGCGCTGGCTGTACTGGCAGAGGCGGAGCTTGACGAGCGTGTTGCGCCGCGCCCGCGCCGCCGTGCACTCGCGCAGGAAGCGGAGCCCCCAGAGGTACAGGCGCGGGTCGGGGGCGAGCCGCACGCGAATGGGCGTTTCGGCGCCGCGCAGGGAGCGGAGGAGCATGGCGGGGGCGCGCGGCGAAGCCCACGCGAAGGAGTGCCCTGGCGCGATGATCCCCGCGTTGCCGGCGCTGGCTTCGAGCCCCAGCCCGTCCTTCTCCTCGAGGAGCGTCACCTCGTGGCCGGTCTGGGCCAGGAAATAGGCCGTGGTCACGCCGACAACGCCGCCGCCCAGCACGAGGGTCTTCATGCCGGCTAGACGTCGAGTAGGTAGCCGGTGCGCAGGGGGTCGTCGGGATCGAACAGGAACTGGCTGAACCCGGTCAGGTACGCGGTGCCGGTGATCTCGGGCAGGATCGCCGGCCGCCCCTCGACTTCCGTCTCGCCGCCGATCCGAGCCGTGAAGCTGAGCCCGAGCAGCCCCTGGCTGACGAACGTGGAGCCGACGCCCATGAGGCCCCGGTGATGGAAGAGGGCCAGGCGCGCGCACGTGCCCGATCCACACGGGGCGGCGTCGACCTGGCCGGGGCCCCAGACGAGGGCGTTGGGCGATACGCCGTCGGCATCCGGCAACTCGTGGACGAGCACGTTGTCCACGCTCGTCTTGCCGAGACCCGGTATCTCGACCTGGAGTTGGGCGTTGACCGCGTGGCGGACGGCCATCCCCCGCTGGGCGATGCGCTTCGCGAGCTCTCGCCGCACCGACACGCCGACGTGCGCCGCCTCCACGATGGCGAAGACGTTGCCGACGCCGACGGCGATGTCGACCGGCACCTCGCCCACGCCCTCGACCTCGATCACGTGCCCGGGCATCGCGACGAAGGACGGCGTCCACCGGAGCGTGACCTCGCGGACGCGGTCGCGGTCCGAGCGCGCGATCGTCTCCACGACACCCGCCTCCGTGTCAATGACGAC
Organism: Candidatus Methylomirabilota bacterium; assembly: GCA_036002485.1. Taxonomy (NCBI): domain Bacteria; phylum Methylomirabilota (SeqCode); species Candidatus Methylomirabilota bacterium. The sequence goes on from DASYTI010000230.1 coordinate 5,557, forward strand.
CGGGGTTTCGGCCCCCGTGCGGGGCACCAGCCCGGTCTCGAGGGCCACCGTGGCCGCGCCGATCGTGCCCTCGCCACACGAAACGTAATAGCCGCCCGGATAGATGAAGAAGAGACCGAAGTGCGCGGCGGGCGTGACCGCCTCGGTCATGACCGCGATCAGGAGGCCGCGGTGCCCGCGCGGCTCGAGGCAGAGGCCGGTCCGGAGATCGTCGAGATGCTCCTGGAACCATCGCCGCTTGTCCGCGATCGTGCTTCCGGGCAGCCTCCCGAGGCCGCTCGTCAGCAGCCGCATCCCGATGCCTGCCGTGTGGAAGTCGATGGTCCCGATCACGCGATCGGATCGCATAGGCACCTCCAAGTGAGGGCCATGAGACTGCACCCCTCACGCCCTGTCAAGATCCAGCGCGGAGCGCGCGCCAGCACAAACTATGCGGGAACAGGCGCTCCCCCTCACCCTGCCCTCTCCCCCATGGGGGAGAGGGATGTACGAAGAAGTGCAGCGTGACGAATCTATTCTCATCCCTCTCCCCCGTCGCGGGGGAGAGGGCAGGGTGAGGGGGTGGTACGAACTGCAGCGTGACAAGCCCTATTTTCATCCCTCTCCCCCAGCGGGGGAGAGGGCAGGGTGAGGGGGCGGTGCGAGGAGAAGATTGGTTCAGGAACAGCCTGGGTCAAACCGTGACAGGGCGAAAAACCGCTCGGCGAGCTCGGTGTTAGGATAGGGCTCGGCGCCGGTGAAGGGCGCGAGATCGCCGGGAAGTGGATACCCACCATCCGTCGCGATGGAGGAGCGTGAGATGGACCTGAGACTCGCGGTGGTTCAGCCGGAAACACTCACGGGCGCGGACGCCCCGAAGAACGTCGATCGCGCGGTCGCCTACATTCGCCAGGCGGCCCGCGATGGCGCCAAGCTCGTCATGCTCCCGGAGACGTACCCTGGCCCGTACACGGTGCCCGTGAACTACTCCCCGCACGAAGACCTCGCCGCCGTGGCGGGCGAGGAGAAGGTCTATGTCGTGGGCGGCGCCGTCGAGTACATTCGTCCGGACGACGTCGGCCACGCCCCCTGCTACAACTGCCTCTACCTCTACGGTCCGAACGGCCAGCGCATCGGCAAGTACAGGCGCACGACGCCGCCCGGCCCGTGGATCTACGAGGGCGGGAAGTTCTGGGATTTCAAGTACCAGGAAGCGGACGAGCTGCCGGTGTGGGAGACGGAGTTCGGCAAGCTCGGCATCCTGATGTGCAGCGAGGTCTACGTGCCCGAGCTGTCACGGATGATGGCCCTCCAGGGCGCGCGGATCACCCTCTTGCCCGCCGGGCTCTGGCCGCCGCAGCTCCACGAGACCTGGCGCACCCTCGTCTGGGCCCGCGCGATCGAGAACCTGATGATCACCGCGACGAGCCGCAACATCCTCGAGGGCGGCAGCGGCCACGCCATGATCTGCACTCCCGAGGAGATCCTGCTCGAGTCGCGGAAGCCCGGCGTCTTCACCGTGACCGTCGATCTCGCGCGTATCGAGTGGCTGCGCAACGAGCTCGACCGGCGAGTCGATGGCACGCTGCCGTGGCGGACCAAGCCCGGCATATTCAAGCAGTGGATCCGCCCGGAGCTGTATCGGGGCTACGAGCGGCTCTGACCGCTAGTCGATCACCCGGTCGGCGCGCAACAGGATCAGACGCGGAATGGTCACTCCGAGCGCTCGCGCCGTCTTGAGGTTGATGACCAGCTCGAGCTTCGTCGGCTGCTCGATCGGCAAGTCGGCGGGCTTGGCGCCCTTCAGGATCTTGTCCACGTAGACGGCGGCGTGCCGGAAGAGATCGGAGTAGCTCGGCCCGTAAGAAAGAAGCCCTCCGGCCTCCACGTATTCGGACACTCCGTGTATGCTCGGCAATTGGTGCTTGATCGCGAGGTCGGAAATTCGCCCGCGCTCGGAAAAGAATAACGGGCCGGCGATGACGAAAACTGCTCGGGCACGCTTCTGAGTCATGGCCGAGAAAGCTCCAGCGAGTTCGCCCGCGCTCTTGACCCCCAAATCCTGAAGCCCAACCTTTGACGACCGAGCAGCGGCCTCGAGCTCTCGCAGCTGACGCGCGGAGGCGGGGTTGTCCCGATGCCAGAGAACCGCCAGCCGGGACATCGTGGGAAGGACCTCTCGGAGAGTCTCGAAACGCTTGCCCGCCAATTCCGGGCCGATGCTCGTCACCCCCGTGACATTGCCTCCGGGCCGCGCGAGGCTCGCCACGAGACCAGGCTCGCTGCCGCCGGTCGCAATGACGATGGGGATCGTGCTGGTGGCCCGTTTGGCGGCCTGGGCAGCCACGCTACCGCTTGTCACGATGACAGCGACCTTGAGGCGAACCAGTTCCTGGGCCAAGACCGGGACCTGCTCGTATTTGCCGCTGGCAAAGCGCGCTTCGAATGAGACGTTCTGGCCTTCGATGTAGCCGAGTTCGCGAAGCTGCTGCCGGAAAGCCGCCCACCACTCCAAGCGCTCGCCGGCGTCGAGCAGCCCGACTACAGGAGCCTTGCCGGTAGGCTGCGCGCTCGACTCTCGCGCCGCAGGCAGTCCCAGGCTAAGACCCAACAGCGCGAGTAAAGCTTGTCTTCGGTTCATCACTTTGGGGAGGGCTCGCGAGGCTGGACGGGATCTTCGGGATGGCGGATGCGCGTCCATCGCAGGCCGAGGCTCGACACATCGGCCGCGAGTACGTCGTCGCCGTCCGGTTTGGTTCCCTGCTCGATCCACGCGACGAGGTCGTCGAAGGCCTGCTCACGCTCCTCGCCGTCGAACGCGCAATGGCCCGGCCGCCGCACCGCCCGCTGCACGAGCAGATGGGCCGTGCCCGCGGCAACCGTCCGGCGCCGGTACGCTTGCTCGAGGCTCCACGGCACGAGCCCATCCCCGGTCTCGTGGATGGCGAGCACGGGCACGGTTATGCGGCCGGTCAGCTCGGCGAAGGCCGGGTTCACGCTCCGCGACCTCGCGCCCTCGGCCGGTGCGATGCGTCGGACCTTGACGTTGAGCTCTTCCTCGGTGACGCCGAGCCCTGGGTCGATCCGATATCTGACCTGCAATGTGCTCGCGGCTCGTCGCAGTTCCTGGGTGTCGCCGCCGGTCCCAGGTACGACGTAGACTAAGTAGAAGGGGGGGAGCCCCTGTAGCCGCAGCGGCCGGTCACCGCCCGTCAGATACTTGAGGACGCTGTCGAAGCGCCGGCCCCGCTCCGTATAGGCGGGCGGCGCCCCCATGCGGGGCAGCCATTGGCCGTTCAGCCGGCGGCTGAGGGTTTCCCGATCCGGCGCATCGAAGAGGTTGACACCGCCGAGGTACTCGGCGGCGGCGCGCGCGGCGTGGTAAAGGTCGACAAGCCCAATCCCATCGATGACCCCGCACTCGATGAGCGCCCCTTGATACAGGCCCGGGTAGATCTCGAGCGAGGCGATCGCCACATGCCCTCCCATGGACTGCCCGTGGATGACGGCCCATCGCGGGCGACGTACCTCCCGGATGAACAGCTCGAGCAGCGCTCGCATGTCATCCACGAACAAGTCGACGCGGTAGCCCTCGGTGCGGTAGCTCGATGCGGCGAGCGCGTAACCCCGGTCGAGCAGGTGCGAACTCAGGGGCGAAGCCTGCGTGACACCGAAACCGTGGGCATAGAGGACGAGCCCGCCGTTCCAGCCGGCCGGTACCTCGATCAGGTACCGCCCGCCCTCGTAAGTGCCCCGCCGGCTGATGGGGCCGCCATCGCTTGCCGGGACCCTCGGCAGGGCGGGGCCGGCGGCGAGAGCGAGGAGGACCACAACCACGAGAGCGAGACGCCGTCCCGGTGACACTATGTCCGCCTATTGGGTTCTGTCATTGGTGTCGCCTCTGTCCGCCCAACGGCCGCGGTCACCGGCCGGAGCGAGCAACGCGAGCGCCCGGTCCGCTGCAGCGCGATGATCCTCATCCAGGCCCCCCCTTACCACCCGGCAGGGTAAGGTGGTTGCGGCCAAACAACACCCCCCGACCGGGGGAAGGAGGAGACTGGATGAGATTCTATACTGGGCAACACCGATACGACTGTGGGATCGATCTGCACGCGAGACGGATGTACATCTGCATCCTGGACGCGGGCGGCACGGTGCGCGTCCCCCGTAAATAATGGCCCCGCGACCCCGGGGCACTTTCTCGCCACCATCGCCGGGTACCGGGAGGATCTCGTGGTGGCCGTCGAGTGCATCTTCACCTGGTACT
>DASYTI010000231.1 GCA_036002485.1 Candidatus Methylomirabilota bacterium
GGGGGGGAGGCTTCGGAAGGGGGGCGGAGCCCCCCTCCGAGCTACCTAAGCGCGGTATACTCTCCCGTATGCGAGTACTGCTCGTCCATCCCGGCGCATTGATGTACTCGGAGCTGTATCTGCGCCTCGAGCCTCTGGGCCTCGAGCGGGTGGCCGCGGCCGTGCGGGCGGCGGGACACGACGTGCGCCTCCTGGATCTGCAGATCTTCACCCACGACGACTACCGCCGCGAGCTCGCCGAGTTCAAGCCGGAGGCCGTTGGCTTCTCCCTCAACTATCTCGCCAATGTCCCCGAGGTCATCGACCTCGCCAAGGAGACGCGGCGGCGCGCCCCGGAGTGCTTCGTCATGGTGGGCGGCCACAGCGGCTCCTTCATCGCCCAGGAGCTACTCGAGCACGGAGACGGCGCCATCGATTGTGTGGTGCGGGGCGAAGGCGAGGTCATCACCCCGCGCGTCCTCGAGGCCCGCGGCGACGCCAAGCTCTCCACGCTGCCCGGCGTGGTGACGCGTGATGGGCAGGGCCCCACGCCGACCCTGCTCGACGATCTGGACAAGTTCCTGCCCGCGAGAGACCTCGCCCACAAGCGGCACAAGTATTTCATCGGCGTGCTCGATCCGTGCGCCTCCGCCGAGCTGACCCGCGGGTGCCCGTGGGACTGCTCCTTCTGCAGCGCCTGGACCTTCTACGGCCGGAGCTACCGGAAGTCGTCGCCGGAAAAAGCCGCGGAAGATCTCGCCTCCATCCGCGAGCCCAATGTCTTCCTGGTGGACGACGTCGCCTTCATCCATCCGGAGCACGGATTCGCCATCGGACAGGAGCTCGAGCGCCGGCGCGTCCGAAAGCAGTACTACCTCGAGACCCGGTGCGACGTGCTCATCAAGAACAAGGAGCTCTTCGCCTACTGGAAGAAGCTGGGGCTCTTCTACATGTTCCTCGGGCTCGAGGCGCTCGACGAAGAGGCCCTCAAGCTCCACCGCAAACGCATCACGCCCGGCGAGAACTTCAAGGCCCTGGAGATCGCGCGCGAGATCGGGCTCACCGTCGCCGTGAACATCATCGCCGACTGCGACTGGGACGAGCACCGCTTCGAGGTCGTCCGCGAGTGGGCCCTCACCGTGCCGGAGATCGTCCACCTGACCGTGGCCACGCCCTATCCGGGCACGGAGATCTGGTTCACGGAATCGCGGCGCCTGACCTCGCGCGACTACCGGCTCTTCGACGTGGCCCACGCTGTGCTGCCCACCCGCATGCCGCTGGACAAGTTCTACGCCGAGCTCGTCAAGACGCAGGACATCCTGAACCGCAAGCATCTGGGCTGGAGCGCCATTCCGAAGTACGGCTTCCCGGCCGTGCGCGCGCTTCTGCGCGGCCAGACCAACTACGTCAAGATGCTCTCGAAGTTCGGCTCGGTGGTGAACGAGAACCGCCAGTACAACGACCACCAGCGGCCGGTGACCTATCAGATGAAGCCCCCCCGCCCCGCCGTGGCCAAGCCCGACCCCGCCGAGCTGTTCATCCACATGCCCGCCCGGCTCCAGAAGCAGGCGTAGCCGCGGCCGACACGCGACGTCGTCCACCCGTCAGCTCAAGCCACCTCATCGCGGAGGCTCGCCGTGGATCTGACGCCGCTCATGAAGCCCAAGAGCATCGGAGTCATCGGCGCCTCGAAACGGATGGGCCGCGCGACCCGGGTCATCACCAACCTCCAGCGATTCGGCTACGCCGGCCGCATCTTCCCGATCAATCCGAAGTATCCGGACATCCTCGGCCTGCCCTGCTATCCCGACCTGACCGCCACCCCGGAGACGCCCGACACGGTCGTGGTCGCCATTCCGGCCGCCGAGGTGCCCGGTGTGCTGACGGCGGCGGCCGAGCGCGGGGTGCGGGGCGCCATCGTCCTCTCGAGCGGGTTCGCGGAGGCGGGCCCGGTCGGTCGCGACCGCCAGATCGCCCTCGAGCGCCTGGCCACCGAGCGCGGCCTGCTCATCTGCGGACCCAACTGCTATGGCGTGCTCAACGTCGCCCTGGGCGCGGCCACCTTCAGCGCGGACTTCGCGGAGCCGCCGCGGCCGGGCCACGTGGCCATCGTCTCGCAGAGCGGCGGGTTCAGTCACGCCATCGCCGAGCACCTCATGCGCCAGCGCGCCGTCGGCTTGAGCTACGTCGTCTCCTGCGGCAACCAGGCGGGACTCACCGTCGAGGACTACATCGAATTTCTCGTGATGGACGAAGCCACCGAGGTCATCGGGGTGTTCGTCGAAGGGTTCCGGCAGCCCGCCAAGCTCCGGCGAGTGGCCCGCCTCGCGAGCGAGCTTGGAAAGCCGATCGTCGCGTTGAAGGTGGGGCGGTCGGAGAATGCGCGGGAGGCCATGCTCGCCCATACGGGGTCGCTCGCGGGCATGGCGGAGATCATCGACGCCGTGTTGAAGCAGGGCGCCATCGTCCAGGTCTCGAGCCTCAACGAGATGATCGACACCCTCACGCTCCTGGGCGCGGCCAAGAACGACCGGCGGCGCGGCTGGCGCGTGGCCATCCTCAGCGGCCTGGGAGGCGAGTGCGGGCACGTGGCGGACGTGGCGGCGCGGGTAGGCGTCGACCTGCCCCCGCTGTCCGCCGCCTCCGTGGCCGCTCTCGCGCGCTTCATGCCCGACTTCGCCAATCCGCGAAATCCCCTCGACGGCACCGGCGCCATGTACGAGGACTCCACCCTCTTCCCCCGGATGATCGACGTGCTGCTGCGTGATGAGGCCATCGACGTGGTGGCGGTGAATCTGAGGGCCAACGTGCCGCCCCCCGGGGGATGGGCGCCCTCGCGCGAGTTCAGCAAGGCGCTTTGCCGGGCGGTGGCGGGCGGCGCCGATCGGCTCGTCCTCTGCTTCAGCTCGTTGGCCGGCGGCGACCTCGACCAGGACGTGGTTCGCCCGCTCGCCGAGGCGGGCATTCCCTTCCTCGAGGGCACCGAGACCGCGATGATGGCGCTCCACCATGCGAGCGAGCGTCGCCGCTTCGGCCACGGGGCGGGCCGCACGAGTCAATCCCCGCCCGCGGCGCCCCCGAAAGATGACAGCACGCCCGATGCTCGTCGCGTCCTCGGCAATGCCGAAGCCATGCGGCTGCTCCGTGAGTTCGGGATTCCCGTGGCCGAGACCCTGCCGGCCGCCGACGCGGACGCGGCGGTGGCGAGCGCGGAGCGTCTCGGCTATCCGGTGGTCCTGAAGGTCGACACCCCGGACATCGTGCACAAGACCGATGTCGGCGGCGTCCGGCTGGGCTGCGGGGACGCCGGGGCCGTGCGCCAGGCCTTTGATCAGATGCTCGAGGACGTTCGGGGGCGCGCGCCCGCCGCGCGCATCGATGGCGTCCTCGTGCAGCCGATGATGGCCGGGGGCACGGAAATGATTCTGGGCGTCACGCGCGATCCTTTGTTCGGCCCCGCGGTGATGTGCGGGTTCGGGGGCATCTTCGTCGAGGTCATGCGCGACGTGAGCGTCCGCGTTCCTCCTCTCGACACTGCGGAGGCGCTGGCCATGGTCGCCGACCTCCGCGGCAGCGTGCTCTTGCGCGGCGCGCGCGGCCGACCGCCGGCCGATGTGGCCGCCCTCGCGGAGGCGCTGGTCGGGCTGGCGAAGCTGGCCCAGGCTCATGGCGAGCGGCTGCTGGCGCTCGACATCAACCCGCTCCTCGTCCTCGAGGAAGGGCGCGGCGTGATGGCGGTGGACTGGCTGGTGGAGCTCGCGTGACGCGGCTCCGCCCCGCGTCACTCAGGCCCGCGTCACTCAAGGAGACAAGGCAATGTCCTACGAGATGATCCTCTACGAAAAGGCGGGGCCGGTGGTCACCATCACGCTGAACCGGCCCCAAGCCCTCAACGCCATCAACCCCCAGATGACGGCCGAGCTTCACCAGGCCCTGGATGCCGCCGACGCCGACCCCGCGGCCAGAGCCATCGTCTTGACGGGCGCGGGTCGGGCCTTCTCGGCGGGCTACGATATCGGGCGCCGCCCGGACGGCCAGTCGCCGCTGGATGCCACGGGCGTCGAGGTCGCGGAGTTCCTCAAGGGGTGGTGGACGCGCGACGGCGATTCGACCCGGCGGCTCCTGCACCTCTGGCACCTCTCCAAACCGGTGATCGCCGCCGTCCACGGCTGGGTCATGGGCGGCGGATTCTGGTATTCCCTGGCCGCCGACATCACCATCGCCGCCGACGACAGCGTCTTCGCCCAGCCCGAGGTCCGCCACGTCTCCAACACGACATTTCTCTTCGCCGCCCTGGCCGGCTGGAAGGCCGCCCATCGCTACAGCCTGACGGGCGACCACTTCGACGCCACCGAAGCCCACCGCCTCGGCATCGTCAACGAGGTGGTTCCCGCGGCGGACCTCCTGCCGCGGGCCCGTGCCCTCGCCGAGCGGATCGCCCTCGTGCCCGAGCCCTCGGTGCGGCTGAACAAGGCCGTCACCTGCTACGGTCTGCTCGCCATGGGGATCGGCGCGGGCATGATGATGAACATCCCGCTCTCCAACCTGGCCCACGCCTCCTACAACGCGCAGCGAGGCGAGCTTCTCGAGGTGATGCGCAGCGGCGGGCTGAGGGCGTTTCTCGAGGCGCGGGACGGAGAGTTCCACCCCGAACCCTTCGGGCCGAAGTCCGCGCCCCGCAAACCCTGACGCCGCCGCGCACGCCAGACCCAACGAGAGGAGGGCGCATGAGGCACGGACGGCTACTCCGCTTCCTTCTGCTCGCGGTGGCTCTCGCCGCGTTGTTGCCGGTCCTCCCCGCCCGCGCCCAGCCTCAGGGCGAGCTCACCTACGCCATGCACGTCACCCTCACGCCGAGCTGGTTCGATCCCGCCGAGAACACGGGCATCGCGACGCCGTTCATGGTCCAGGAAGCCCTGCACGACGCCCTCGTGAAGCCGATGCCGCAGAACCCCATGGCCCCGAGCCTCGCCGAGTCGTGGACGGAGAGCGCCGACGGGCTCCGCTACGAGTTCGTGCTGCGTCGGGGCGTGACCTTTCACAACGGGGAAGTCCTGACCGCCGAGGATGTCAAGTTCAGCTTCGAGCGGTACCGCGGCGCCGCCGCCAAGCTCTTGAAGGACAAGGTCAAGGCGGTGGAGATCGTGGCGCCGCATCGGATCCGCTTCATCTTGCACGAGCCGTGGCCCGACTTCCTCACCTTCTACGCCACCCCGGCCACGGGGGCGGCGTGGATCGTGTCGAAGAAATACCTCGAGCGCGTCGGCGAGGCAGGCTTCACGAAGCATCCCGTGGGGGCCGGGCCCTACAAGTTCGTCAGCCATCAGCCCGGGGTGGAGCTGATCCTGGAGGCGCACGAGAAGTACTGGCGGAAGCCCCCCACGTCAAGCGCCTCACCATGAAGGTCGTGCCGGACGAGTCCACCCGCCTCGCCATGCTGAAGAAGGGAGAGGCGGACATCGCCTACCTCATGCTGGGACCGGTGGCCGAAGAGATCAAGCGCACGCCCTCCCTTCGCCTGGTTCCCTCGGGTGGTCAATGGGTCACCGCCGTCTGCATGCTCGATCAGCAAGATCCGAAATCGCCGTGGCACGACTCGCGGGTGCGGCTGGCCGCCAGCCATGCCATCGACCGCAAGGCCATCTCGAACGCCGATAGCCTGGGCGCTTCGCCGCCCATGGGATCGATCATCCCCCCCGCCACGGAGTTCGCCCTGCCCGTGGAGCCGCCCGCCTACAACCCGTCGAGGGCGAAGCAGCTGCTCCGGGAGGCGGGGTATCCGAGCGGCTTCGATGCCGGCGAGATGGTCGGCACCGTGCAGTTCGCCAATGCCGGCGAGGCGGTCATCAACTACTTCGCCGCGGTGGGAATCCGGGCGCGCTTCCGCACGATGGAGCGCGTGACGTACCTGACCGCCTGGAAGGACAAAAAGCTGAAGAACCTGCTCTTCTGTGGCGCGGGCGGCTACGGCAACGCGGCCACCCGCGTCGAGAACTACCTCGTGACCGGGGGAACCTACGCCATCGGCGGCTACCCCGACATCGACGATCTGTTCCAGCAGCAGGCCCGCGAGCTGGACCGGACGAAGCGCCAGGTCCTGCTCCAGCGGATCCAGCGGCTCGCGCACGAGCGCACCCTCTTCCTCCCCATCTACGCCCTCTTCTTCAACAACGGGGTGGGACCGCGCGTGCAGGAGTCCAGCCTGGGGCGGATCCCTCTCCACTACTACACGGCCCCGTTCGAGGACCTGCGCCTCAAGGGCAACTGAGACGCCCCGTCCCTTTTTGGTACTGGGCTAAGTTGCGAGCCACATTTACTCAGCCCTCGCCTCGGGCTTCGCCCTCAGCTCGAAGAGCCACGCCCGAGGGAGGCAGCAACCCGAGGCGTACGTGGGTGTACGTTGAGGGTTGCTGCCGACCGAGAACGTGGCAGTTCGAGCTGAAGGGCGCAGCCGCGAGACGAGGGCTGAGTTGATCTTCGAGCCGAGACGGGGCCGAGGAGTCGTAGGCGACGAGCCCGGCGAGGCGAGGGCTGAGTTGATCTGGCGAAGCAAATTGGCCCAGTACCCCCTACAATGGCGTGGCCATGAGTCGCGCGGGTACGGTGGCCATCGACGTGGGCGGCACTTTCACCGATGTCACGTTCGCGGATGCCGCCACGGGCGCCACCTGGGTGGCCAAGACGCCGTCGACGCCGAGCGACCTGTCCGGGGGCTTCATCACCGCCGTCCGCAAGGTGCTGGCCCTCGCCGGCCGCACGCCGGGTGACATCCTGCACGTTTTCCACGGCACCACCACGGCCACCAACGCCATCCTCGAGGGCAAGACGCCCCCCACCGCGGTGGTGACGACGGCCGGCTTCAAGTACGTCCTCGAGATCGGCCGCCACGACATTCCGCGCCACGGCAATCTCTACGGCTGGAGCAAGCCCTCGCGCCCGGTTCCGCCCGATCGCGTGCTCGAGGTGACGGAGCGCCTCGATGTGAGCGGGGCCGTGCTGACTCCGCTCGACGAGGCCGAGGCCCGGGCGGTGGCGCGCCAGCTCGCCCAGCTCGGGGTGCCCGCGGTGGCCGTGGTCTTCCTTCACGCCTACGCCAATCCAGCTCACGAGCGACGCATGCAGGCCATCCTCCACGAGGAGTATCCGGAGGCCCTCGTGTCGCTCTCCTCGGAGGTCCTGCCCCAGTTCCGCGAGTTCGAGCGGACCATGGCCACCGCGCTCAACGCCGCCGTCATGCCGCCTGTCAGCCGCTATGTCAGCGTGCTGCGCGACGCCCTCGACGCCGAGGGCGTGCGCGCGCCTCTCCTCATCATGAAGTCCGACGGCGGCGTGACGAGCGCGGCCACCTGCGTGCGTCAGCCCGTGCAGACGGTGCTGTCCGGACCGGCGGCCGGCGTCATCGGCGCCCTCAGCGTGGCGGGCCCGGCGGGCCATCGCGACATCATCTCCATCGACGTGGGGGGGACGAGCGCCGACATCTGCCTGGTCCGTGATGGCCGGCCGGAGATCACCAAGGAGGGCATGGTCGGGCCCTTCCCGCTCAAGCTGCCCATGGTAGACATCCACACCATCGGCGCGGGCGGCGGCAGTATCGCCGCGGTGAGCGCGGCGGGGCGGCTCACCGTCGGCCCGCGCAGCGCCGGCGCCGAGCCCGGTCCCGTCTGCTATGGGCGCGGCGGCGCCGAGCCCACCGTGACCGACGCGCACCTCGTCCTCGGCCGCATCCCCGCCGCGCTCTTGGGGGGCGAGCTGCCGCTCGACCTGACCGCGGCGCGCGCGGCCATCGACGCGCGCGTGGGCCGTCGCCTCGGCCTGGGGGCCGAGGAAGCGGCCGCGGGCATCGTCGAGATCATCGACAACTCCATGGCGCGGGCCATCAGGACGGTCTCGGTGGGACGCGGCCACGATCCTCGCCGCTTCGCCCTCGTGGCCTTCGGCGGGGCCGGTCCGCTGCACGCCTGCCGTCTGGCCGAGCTGCTGGAGATTCCCACCGTCATCATTCCGCCGCGCCCCGGCGTGCTGTCCACCTGGGGGCTCCTCGACACGGATATCCGGGCGACCTTCGTTCGCACCGTGGGGACTTCGGAACGTCACGTCGCCGCGGGCGGCCTCGACGTGGAGCGGCTGGAGACGACCTGGGCGGAGCTGGAGGCGCAGGCGCGCGCGTGGCTCGATGCGGAGGAGATCCCGCCTGGCCGGCAGCGCTTCGAGCGATCGGCCGACCTCCGCTACAAGCACCAGAGCTTCGAGCTGACGTGCCCCCTCGGCGAGGGCGCGGTCACGCGGGCCCGTCTCGCGGAGCTGACCGCGACATTCCACGCCGAGCACCGCCGGCTCTACACCTACGATCTGCCCGGCGCGCCCATCGAGCTCGTCAATCTCCGCGTCACCGCCATCGGGGCCCTGCCCAGAGGGAAGGCGCCCGGCGCCCACGCGGCCGGGTCGAGCCATGCCATGATCGATCGGCGCCCGGTCTACTTCCGGGGCATGGGCTTTGTCGCCACCCCGTGCTACGCGCGGGGCGGCCTGGCCCCGGGGATGCGCTTCGAGGGCCCGGCCATCATCACCCAGGACGACTCGGCGCCGCTGGTGGCTCCGGGGTTCCGCGCCCGCGTGGACGACGCCGACAATATCGTGCTGGAGCGAAGCCGTGGCTGAGACCCCCGTCACCGCGGGCGGCCGCCCTGCCCCCCGTGTCGATCCCGTCACCCTCGAGATCATCCGGGGCAGCCTCGCGTCGACCATCCGCGACATGGAGCTCCTGATGGAGCGCTGCGCGATGTCGCCCTTCATCAAGGAGAAGAAGGATTTCTTCGTGGGCGTCTTCGACACCAGTGGCCGCATCGTGGCCTGTCACATCTCGGGCAGCGGGCCCGGCATGGTCACGGCCATCCTCCGCGAGTACCCGCTCGACACCATGCGGCCCGGCGACGCCTACTGGTTCAACGATCCTTATCTCACAGACGGGGCCGTCCAGCACCACCAGGACATGGTCTTCGTGGTGCCCGTCTTTCACGAGGATCGCGTGGTCGCCTTCGCGGCGACCTTCGGCCACTACCAGGACATCGGGGGACTCCGCGCGGGCAGCATCTCGCCGCATGCCACCGAGATCTACCACGAAGGTGTGCTCGTCCCCCCCATCCGCATCATGCGCGAGGGGCGGATCAACGAAGAGGCCTACCGCATCTTCCTGCGCAACTCGCGGCTGCCCGATCTCGTGGAGGGTGACACGCGGGCCATGATGGCCTCTTCGCGCCTAGCCGAGGCGCGCCTCCACGAGCTCTTCGCCCGCTACGGGCTGGAGACCGTTCTAGCCGCCTTCGAGGAATGCATGGCGCAGACGGGCGTGCGCGCCCGCGAGCTCTTCCTCGAGATGGTTCCCGAGGGCGCGTGGTCCTTCCACGATTTCCTCGACAGCGACGGCGGCACCGAGGCCCGGCCCCATCGCGTCGACCTCACCCTCAGTCGTCGCGGCGACCATGTCACCCTCGACGGCTCCCGCTCTGACGACCAGGCGCGAGGCCCCATCAATTTCGTCACCAACCCCGGTCTCCTTCGCATCGCCTTCGGCCGCTATCTCCAGTCCCTCGACCCCGAGCTGGAGGTCAACGAAGGGCTGCTCCGGAATCTCGACGAGTGGATCGCCCGCGAGGGCAGCCTGCTCAAGCCGCGCTTCCCCGCGCCGCTGGGCATGCGCGCCAACACGCGCTTCCGCGTCATGTCCTGCATCTTCGGCGCGCTGGCCCAGGCCAATGGCGGCCAGGTGCCCGCGGGCTCCCCTGTCTACGTCCTCTACTACTTCCGCGCCTGGGACGAGGCGCGCCGCCGGCCCATCCTCTGCATCGAGGGGCTCGGCGTGGGCCTGGGCGCGCGGCCCTTCGCCGACGGCGTCGACGTCATCTACTACATCGCCCAGGAGAACTATCCCGTCGAGTACGTCGAGCGCGACTTCCCGCTGCGGATCGAGCGCTATGCCGTGCGGCCGGACTCGGGCGGGCCGGGCTTCCATCGCGGCGGGGCGGGCGTGATCCGCGACGTGCGCGTGCTCTGCGAGCGCGCGGAGCTGGCCACCCGCATGGAGAACACGCTCGTCGCCCCCTACGGGGTGGCGGGCGGCCTCGCCGGGCGGACGGGGCGCATCATTCTCAATCCGGGCACCCCGCGCGAGCGGGAGCTGCCCGCCCTCGGCGACGGCGTCATGCTCGAGCGCGGCGATCTCCTCCGCTTCGAGACCTGCGGGGGCGGCGGCTGGGGCGATCCCCTCGCCCGGGATCCCGATCGCGTGCGTCAAGACGTGGCCCGTGGTGTGATCACGGCCCACGGCGCGCGCGAGGACTACGGCGTCGTGCTCGATCCTGCCACGCTCGAGATCGACAAGACGGAGACCGACGAGGAGCGCCGGCGCCGCGCGCGCGATCTGCCCCTCATCGACCGGGGCCCCGGCTTCGACGAGGCCGAGGCACGCTGGCGGGCCACCCGATCATGCGTAATCAACACACCGCACCCTCATCCCAGCCCTCTCCCTCCCGAGGGAGAGGGAGTCATTCAGGATCCCTCGCCCCCGGAGGGGGAGAGGGCCGCAGTTCGAGCTGAAGAGCGAAGCTCTGAGGCGAGGGCTGAGTAAAACAGGGGGAGCATGCGACAGGCCGAGTACCTACTCGAATGATCCGACCCGATCACTAACTCCCCAAACACAGGAGCCACTCTGATGCGAGACCTGGTCACGCGGATGAACGCGCTGTGCGACGCCCTCCCCTTCCAGACGAGCTGGTACCTCAAGGATCTCGTCACCGGCGAGACGGCCAATCGGCTCGGGGATACCCCGGTGCCCTCGGCGAGCACGCGGAAGATCTCCATCATGATGGCCGCGCTCAAGGCCGTCCACGACGGCAAGCTCGCCCTCGACCAGAAGGTGACCATCGACGCCAAGTACCAGGACAATGACTCGGGCACCTTCCAGCACCTGACCCCCGGCTTCTGGATCACCTTCCGCGACGCCCTCGTCATGATGATCATCGTCAGCGACAACACGTGCACGGGCACGGTGGTGGACCTGGTCGGCCTGGGCGAGATCCAGCGCTTCTGCGAGTCGATCGGCATGACGCGGACCGTGCATCGCTTCGGCATTCCACCCCGCCTCGGCCCCGACCACACCCTGGCCCAGGTGACCACCACTACGCCCAACGACCAGGGGCTGCTCCTCGAGATGATCCTGCGCGGCGCCTCGGACAAGACGGCGGCGGCGCGCCTGGGATGCACCCCCGAGCTCTGCCGCCTCGGGCTCGACATCCTGAGCTGGCAAAAGCTCAAGACCCGCCTGCCCTCGCTCTTGCCCCTCGCCACCAAGGTCGCCCACAAGACGGGCACGGGCTC
>DASYTI010000232.1 GCA_036002485.1 Candidatus Methylomirabilota bacterium
TCGGCCTCGGCCATCTCGGCCCGGTCGAGGTGCGAGTAGTGGCGCAGGGCCTTGACCATCCGCGTGATGGCCTGGATGGACACGCGGATGTCGCTCACCGCGATGGCGAGGTTGCCGGCGTTCTCCAGGAAGGCCAGTGCGGGCGGCGGCAGCCCGCCCGGAACGGACTCCGCCAGGCGCCGCAGCTCTTCGTGCAGGCCCAGCCGCGAGTAGGCGAGGGCCAGCTCGCGCGGGCTGGGCAGGCCCAGGCCGAGCAGGATCGCCTCCAGCTCACGCGTGCGCTGCCGGATCTCGGTGGTGGAGGCTCGCTTCCGGGCGAAGTCGACCGAGAGCGCCTTCTGGACGAGCGCGTGGAAGGCGGCCCGCACCGCGGGCGACGGGCCGTCGGCGGCGAGGCTGGGCACCTGCCGGGCCAGGGTCTGCAGGCCTTCGGTGACGTTGACGATGGCGGCGTTGATCGCCGAGGACGGGGTGTTGATCTCGTGGGCGATGCCGGCCACGAACTGGCCGAGGCTGGCCATCTTCTCGGACAGGATCATCTGGGCCTCGGCCTGCTGGCGGTCCTCGTACGCCTTGAGCAGCGCCTCGTTCGTCCACTCCAGGTCCTCGGTGCGCCCGCGGACCTTCGCCTCCAGGTCCCGGTTCAGCTCCTCGAGCGCGCGGTGGTGGGCGTGCACCTGGCCGATCACGGCGTTGAAGCCCCGGGCCAGCTCCTCCATCTCGTCGCCGGTGCGCAGCTCCAGACGGCTGTCGAGGTCCCCCGCCGCCGCCCGGCGCGTGCTCGCCGTGAGGAGCGAGAGCAGGCGGGTGATACGGCGGGTCAGGAGGTACGCGCCGGCGGTGCCGAGGACGATGGCCAGCATCGCCACGGCGAGGAGGGCCAGCCGCGTGCGGAGGCGCTGGGAGGAGTTGAGCACGAGGTGTCCCATGGCCTCGTCGACGAGCAAGAAGGCGAGGGCCATGATCACCGCGGTCAGGGCCGTGAAGTAGAGGAGGAAGCGCGTCTGTAGCCGCATGCCGTGCCCGCGCCCTTGTAGCATAAAATGGCGCCGCCGATGCCCAGCCAAGACCGCTCCGAGGAGGAGCGCCCCGACCGCGAGCTCCGCTCCGACTTCCTCCGCGGCCAGATGCGCCACTGGATGGACCAGGTAGTGGCGGCGGGGAGGACCCGTGAGCTCTTCGAGCTGGAGATGTGGCTGCGCGCTTTCGAGCGCTTCTTCCGCATCAAGAACCAGCCCCTTTCGGAGCGCGAGGCCCGGCACCTCGCGCTGCGGAACTGGTCGGAGGAGCTGCGCCTGGTCGACAACGTGGCCCGCCGGGCGGTGCAGCTCTGCACGGCCATCCTCACCGAGGACCAGGTCAACCTCACGCGCTTCGACAAGTACGTCGAGGGCTACCTCAAGAAGGACGATCTCGTCGATCCGTACGTGGAGAAGCTGCTGCGCCAGGCGACACCCGAGGCCGGGCTGACGCTCCTCCGGGACGCCCTCGAGGACCTCCACGTGCTGCTCACCGACCTCGTGCGGCTCTCGCGCATCCCCTACGCCACCTTCACGTCGGTGGGGAAGATCCTCTACCGCGAGATCCGCCGCAGCCACCTCCTCGCCCTGCTCATCGACCGGAAGTTCAAGCCCATCCACGACAGGATCACGAACCCCGCGGTGGCCGGGATCATCCGGGGCATCCCGGACGCGGGCGCGCGCCGGCAGGCGGCCAAGGTCTTCCTGGAGCTGTTCCGGCTCCTCCACTACCTGGAGTTCGCCGACCCCGAGCGGGTGCCCGAGGAGGAGCTCAAGAACACCGTCCTCGTCTTCGCGCTCATCTCCTCCGAGGCGCGGCTGCTGCTCGCCTACATCGAGCGGCGCGTCCTGAGGAACGTCGACCCCGAGAGCCGGATGCACGAGCTGTACGACTCATTCGTGTACTCCCTGCCCTTCGAGATGAAGAAGGTCGTGAGCACCGAGCTCGTCGACATCTCGGTCGCCCGCCAGCCCGACATCGTCCGGGCGCGGGTGGAGAACAGCCACGGCATCCTCAAGGACTGCTTCCAGCAGTCCCTCGTGCAGCTCGCCCAGGTCTTCGACCCCCTGGTCCAGGGGCGCGACATCTTCGAGGACTTCACCGCGAAGTTCGAGCAGTCGGTGGAGCTGCGGGAGCAGCTGGCCCGCCTCGTCCACGTCGTGCGGGAGTTCCAGAACCACCGGGACGAGAACTCGGCGGCCGACATGAAGGAGGCCATCTCGCGCTTCTACGACACGGACATGAAGTACCTGATGTACCGAGACTGGTCGGGATTCGAGCTGTTCTTCATCGAGATCCTCAAGTGTCCCAGCCTCTCCGCCCTCCTCCAGATCAGCCACCGGTTCGAGACGTTCCTCTCCACCCTCCACCGGGAAGTGCAGAAGCGCTCCATCCTGCAGAACACGGGGCTCGGCAGCAGCGACGACGAACCCACGGCGGAGACGTTGGTTCCCGAAGGATGAGCCACCCGCGGGTCACCGTCGCCATCCCCTGCTACAACGAGGCCCCCACCATCGCGAAGGTGATCTCCGACTTCCGGTCCCGGCTGCCGGAGGCCGAGATCGTGGTGTTCGACAACGACTCCACCGACGGCAGCGCGGAGAAGGCGCGCGCGGCGGGGGCGCGAGTGATGCGGGAGAAGCGCCGCGGCAAGGGCCACGTCATGCAGTCGATCCTGGAGACGGTGGACGCCGACGCGTGCGTGATCGTGGACGGCGACGACACCTACTACGCCGAGGAGGTCGACGCCCTGCTCGCGCCCGTCCTCGAGGACCGGGCCGACCTCGTCGTCGGCGACCGGCTGGGCCAGGCCGACTCCAAGGCGCTCAGCGACCTCCACCGCTTCGGCAACCGCGTCATCCTCGCGATCATCAACCTCGTCTTCC
>DASYTI010000233.1 GCA_036002485.1 Candidatus Methylomirabilota bacterium
AGCCATGGAGAAGCTGACCGTGCCCACCCTCATCGTCACGGGCGACGAGGACGAGCCCTGCCTCGAGCCCGCCCTCTTCATGAAGCGCAAGATCCGCTCGTCCGGCCTCGTGGTCATGCCCAAGGCCGGGCACACCGTCAACCTGGAGGACCCCGACGCCTTCAACCGGATCGTCCTCGATTTCCTCACGGCCGTGGATGCGGGACGCTGGCCCCTGCGCAATCCCGCGTCCATCAGCACCTCCGCCATCCTGCCCCCCGAGCCAGCCCGACAAGGAGCGCCGTCGCGATGAGCCTGCCCCTCGAGCCCTATACCGTCATCGATCTCACGCGCGCGCGCTCGGGCCCGACCTGCGTGCGCCAGCTCGCCGACGTGGGCGCCAAGGTGATACAGATCTGGGCCCGCGAGGACACCGGGGGCGATTTCCCGCGACGCGGCTTCGACTCGCTGAACCTCCATCGGAACAAGCGCTCCATGACCCTCGATCTCAAGTCGCCGCGCGGCGTCGAGATTCTCAAGCGCCTCGTCGCCCAGGCTGATGTCGTCGTGGAGAACTTCCGCCCCGACGTCAAGCACCGGCTCGGCATCGACTACGACACCCTCGCCAAGATCAACCCGCGACTGATCTACGGCAGCATCTCGGGCTTCGGCCAGACGGGGCCCTACCGCGACCGGCCGGGCTATGACCAGATCGCGCAGGGGATGGGCGGTCTCATGTCGATCACGGGATTGCTGGGTCAGGGTCCGGTGCGCGTGGGCATTCCCGTCGCCGATCTCACGGCCGGGATATTCCTGGCCCAGGGCATCCTGGGGGCGCTCATCGAGCGCGAGCGCTCCGGCAAGGGGCAGTGGGTGCACACCTCGCTGCTCGAGGCCATGGTGACCATGCTCGATTTCCAGGCCGCGCGCTGGCTCATCGACGGGAACATCCCGCCCCAGGCCGGCAATGACCACCCGACCTCCATCCCCACGGGGGTCGTCAAGACCGTCGACGGCCACATCAACATCGCCGCCTCCGGCCAGCACATGTTCCGCCGGCTCTGCGAGACGCTGGGCACGGAGACGCTCCTGGACGACGCGCGCTTCAAGACGGCGCCCGACCGGTCGAAGAACCGGGCGGCCCTCGCCGCCGAGCTCGACAAGGCCTTCGTGACCAAGAGCAGCGCCGAGTGGGTGGAGCTGCTCAACGCCAAGGGCGTGCCCTGCGGCCCCATCTTCAACATCAAGGAGACCTTCGACAACGAGCAGGTGCAGCACCTGGGGCTGGCCACGACGGTCAAGCACCGCGAGCTCGGGGAGATGCGCATCCAGCGCCCGCCCGTCACGCTCTCGCGGACGCCCAGCTCGGTCCGGACGGCGGCGCCCGACATCGGTGAGCACACCGACGAGATCCTGGGTGAGCTGGGGTTTTCCCAGGCCGACATCGACGCGTTTCGACGGGACAAGGTGGTCTAGCGCCATGAGCTCGCCCGCCCCCTATGAGCCCGAGAGCGTGGCCGCTCTCCTCGAGAGCGCCGTGGCCACCATCCGCGCGGAAGTGGAAGCGCTCGCCAAGCCGGTACACGTCTGGCACCCGGAGGCCGGCGAGTGGTCCATCAACGAGATCATCGGCCACCTGATCGAGGCCGAGCGACGAGGCTTCGCGGGGCGGATCAAGATCATGCTCGCCTCCAAGGATCCCCAGCTCGAGGGATGGGACCAGAATGAGGTGGCCAGAGGCCGCCGCGACGACATGAAGCCGGCCGTCAAGCTCGTGGCCGAGCTCGAGCGCATGCGCGTGGAGAGCGCCAAGCTCGTGCGCGGTCTCTCCGCCGCCGACCTCAAGCGGGGCGGGCAGCATCCCAAGGTCGGATGGCTCCGCGTCTCCGATCTCCTCCAGGAGTGGGTGCATCACGACCGGAATCACATCAAGCAGATGCTCTCCAATGTGCAGGCCTGGGCCTGGCCGCACATGGGCAATTCGCAAAAGTTCTCTGGAGAGTAGGGGCGGCGCCGGCGGGGCGCGGGCCGCGCCTCGTCGGATCAGCGCAGAAGGAGCGGAAACCATGGCCGAGCTCGATGCGGACGACGACTATTCCACCAGTGGGGATCCCGAAGAGCAGTCCATCAGCCCCGCCGTCTTCAATGATACGGTCGGCACGCTCGGCCCCGCGGACCCGGTGCTCTTGCGCGAGACCGCCTCGGTGGCTGAGGCGTGCCAGCGCATGGTTCAGGCGCGCCAGGCCGCCGTCCTCGTCGTCGATGCGGGCGGGAAGCTCGCGGGCATCTTCACCGAGCGCGATCTCTTGACGCGCGTGGTGGGGCGCGGCCTCGATCCGAAGGCCACCGCGCTCGCCGACATGATGACGCCCAATCCCGAAGTGCTCTCGCTCCGCGACCGGGTCGCCTATGCCGTGCACTGCATGAGCGTGGCGGGTTACCGCACGGTGCCCCTGGTGGACGCCCAGCACAAGCCCGTGGGCATCGTCACGGTGAGCGATGTCATCCGCTGGCTGGCCACCCTCTTCCCCGCCACCGTGCTCAACTTGCCCCCGGGAGGCGACACGCTCAAGCGCCCCGGCCAGGTCGACTCCGGCTAGCTTACCCAGCACTCGCCTCGCCGCTCTCCTCGCCTGCGGCTCGTCGGCAGCGTCTCAGCTCGAACTTCAACTCCGCCCCTCACCCTACCCTCTCCCCAGAGGGGAGAGGGATCAGAATTGGGATTTTTGTATCCCTCTCCCCCATTGGGGGAGAGGGTAGGGTGAGGGGGTCAGCCATTCAGCTCGCCGACGAGGGCGCCGCGGTCGAGCCTCAGGCCCGCGGCCGCTCAGTACTTGAAGATCGAGAACTCGATCTCCTTCTCCGTGATGAACTCCAGCAGCACGGGGATACCCTCTTCGGTCTTCTTGATGGCGCGCTGGATGGCGGGCACGATGTCGCCGGGCTCCGTCACGCGCTCGCCGTGGCCGCCGAAGGCCTTGGCCATGTCCGCGTAGTTGCCGGAGATGTCCGTGCTGCGGTACTTCTCGGTGGCCGTCTTCATGATGGGCAGTTCGATGGCCATGGAGAAGTTGTTGAGGAGCACGGAGAGAATGGGAATGCGCTCGCGCACCGCCGTCTCGAAGTCCATGCCCGTGAAGCCGATGGCCGCGTCGCCCCAGACATTGACGCAGAGCTTGTCGGGATGTGCGAGCTTGGCGCCCATGGCCAGCCCCAGGCCATAGCCGAGCTGAGTGGTCTTGCCCCAGCCGATATAGCTGAGGGGCTCCGTGCATTCCCAGAAGGGCGAGATCTGGTCGCGGGGGCTGCCCGCATCGTGGGTGATGATGGTGCGCGCCGGGTCCACGGTGTGCAGGAGATCGTTGATCACGCGGTACGGCGAGAGCGGCTTGGCGCTCGAGGTCAGCTTGGGCATCCACTGCGTCATCCACTCGCCTTTGATGCGCTTGATCTCGGCAGCAATAGCCTGAGCCCGGCCCCGCGGCTTGCCCTTGAGGCGGTCCTTGACCTCGAGCAGCAGCGCGTCGAGGGTCAAGGCGGCGTCTCCCACCAGCGCGCGCTCAACGGGCACGTCCTTGTTGATGTCGGCCGGGTCCAGGGTGGCATGGATGATGGCCTTGCCCTTCGGCATGGCCACGCCGTAGTTCGTCGTCGAGAAGCTGCAGCCGATACCGAAGATGACGTCGGCGTTCTTCAGGAACTCGTGAAGCTGCTTGGACACCGAGCGGCCGCCCGAGCCCAGGGAGAGCGGGTGGTTCTCGGGGAAGGCGCTCTTGCCCTGCAGGCTCGTGGTCACGGGCGCCTCCAGAAGCTCGGCGAGCTGGCGGAGCTGGCTCCAGGCCTGGGCGTAGTGGACGCCCTGACCCGCGTAGATCACGGGACGCTCCGCCGCCACCAGCGCCGCCGCGACCTCGGCGACCGCCTTCGGGTCCGGGCCCGAGCGCATGCGGGGGGCGGCAGTGTAGTTGAGGGGCTCCGGAATTTCCTCCTGGAAGACGTCGGTCGGGATTTCCACGAGCACGGGGCGCGGTCGGCCATTCTTCACCTGGGTGAAGGCGCGACGAAGCGCGTCCGGCACCGCGTCGGGCATGATGACCTGCTCGATCCACTTGGTGACGTGGCGGTAGTTGATGAAGGAGTTGAAGTTCGGCGGGATGTTGGTGATGCGCCGCGGATAGCCCCCCGGCAGCACGACGATGGGCACGGAGTCGCCATAGGCCTGCGCCACGCCGCCGAAGGCGTTCTCCGAGCCGGGACCGTGCTGCATGGTGAAAACGCCGATCCTCTGACCCGAGGTGACACGGCTGACCGCATCGGCCATGTGCAGGCCCGTGCGCTCCTGCCTCACGATGATGGTGCGAATATCGGCCTGAGCGGCCGCCTCGATGATGGGATTGACGGGGTAGCCGATGAGGAACTTGACGCCTTCACGCTTCAGGATCTCCGCGACCGCCGCGACCGCCTTCATGGCGCTCTCCTTTAAGGTAGGGGGACCGGATGGGAACGCCGGCCATGCTACCATGTCCGCCGACGAGCCGCAGAGAGCGGCGACACGAAGGAGCGCCGAGGGCTGATATGTCCGATAGCGAGATCATCTGGCGGCCCACCTCCGAGGTCATCGAGCGGGCGCGACTGACCCAGTTCATGCGCACGCACGGGGTCGCCTCGCTCGAAGCGCTCCAGCGTCGCAGCGTGGACGACGCCGAATGGTACTGGGACGCCGTGTCCAAGGATCTGGGCTTCCGGTGGATGACGCCCTACCGCCGCGTCCTCGACACGTCACGCGGGATCGCCTTCCCGCGCTGGTTCGAGGGCGGCCTCATGAACCTGTCCGACAACTGCGTCGACCGCCACGTGGACGAGGGCCGCGGCGAGCAGCCCGCCATCATCTGGGAGGCGGAGGACGGCCAGGTCCGCACCATCACCTATCGGGAGCTCTCGCACGAGGTCAACCGGCTTTCCAACGTGCTCAAGCGTCTGGGCGTCGAGCCCGGCGACGCGGTCGGTCTCTTCCTGCCCATGTGCCCGGAGGCGGCCATCGCCATCATGGCCATCTGCCGGATTGGCGCCATCTACTCGCCGTCCTTCTCCGGCTATGGCGCGCAGGCGGTGTCCGCCCGCCTCGTGGATTGTGAGGCCAAGGTGCTCATCACCGCCGACGGCTTCCCGCGCCGTGGTCAGATCGTGAAGATGAAGGAGACCGCCGATGAGGCGGCCGCGCTCTCCCCGTCGGTCAAGCATCTGCTCGTGCTCCGCCGCCTCGGCCGCGAAGTGGCCTGGACGTCGGGGCGGGATGTCTGGTGGCACGAGGCGATGGCGCGCGAGTCCGCCGAGTGCGCGGCGCTGCCCGTGGAGGCCGACCGGCCGTGCTGCATCACGTACACGTCGGGCACCACGGGCAAGCCCAAGGGCGTGGTGCTGACCCAGGGCGGGTTGCAGATGAAGATCGGCCACGACGCCGCCTACTTCTTCGACGTCGGGTCGCATGATCGCTTCTTCTGGCTGACCGACATGGGCTGGGTCATGGGCACCATCCTCATCCTGGGCGGGCTGACCAATGGCGCCACCCTCGTGCTCTTCGAGGGCACGCCCGACTATCCCAAGCCCGACCGGCTCTGGGCCATCGCCGAGCGCCACCACGTCACCGTCATGGGGCTTTCGCCCACGGCGGTGCGGGCGCTCATGCCCTACGGCGCCGACTGGGCCCGACAGCACGAGCTGACACACCTGCGCATCTTCGGCTCGACGGGAGAGCCGTGGAACCCCGAGCCCTATCGCTGGGTCTTCGAGCACGTGGGCCGCTCGCGCATTCCCATCATCAACTACTCCGGCGGGACGGAGATCTCGGGCGGCATCGTGACGTCGTTCCCCATCGCGCCCATCAAGCCGTGCTCCTTCAACGGCCCGGCGCCCGGCATGGCCGCCGACGTCTTCGGCGAGGACGGCAAGCCTGTGAGAGGGCAGGTGGGCGAGCTGGTCATCACGAGGCCCTGGCCGGGCATGACAGCGGGCTTCTGGAAGGATCCGGACCGCTATCTCGAGACCTACTGGTCGCGCTGGCCGGATGTCTGGGTCCACGGGGATTGGGCCTACATCGATGAGGACGGCTTCTGGTTCGTGACGGGCCGCTCGGACGACACCCTCAAGATCGCCGGCAAGCGGCTGGGCCCGGCGGAGGTCGAGTCCGTCCTCGTGAGCCATCCCGCCGTCGCCGAATCCGCCGCCGTCGGCGTGCCTCACGAGGTCAAGGGCGAGGCGGTGATCTGCTTCGTCGTCCTGCGTCCCGACACCACGCCGGGCGAGAAGCTCCGGGCGGAGCTGTCGGACCTCGTCGCGCACCAGATGGGCAAGGCGCTCAAGCCCGAGCGCGTGGTCTTCGTGGCCGACCTGCCGAAAACGCGCAGCGCCAAGATCATGCGGCGGGTGATCCGCGCGACCTATCTGGGGAATGATCCCGGTGACCTCTCCTCGCTCGACAATCCGGCCAGCATCAAGGCCATTTCCGAGGCGCGCTAGCCCAGACCATTCATGAACGCGTCTTTCTCATCGTACGGCCCCCTCACCCTGCCCTCTCCCCCGCGACGGGGGAGAGGGATGAGGAGAACCTCTTCACCCTGCACGCTTCCTTTTCATCCCTCTCCCCCATTGGGGGAGAGGGCAGGGTGAGGGGGAGCCCGTGCTGGCGCATCATCCGAGCTAGCGACATGGACGCCATCACTTTCTTCCTGATGCGCTACAACGATCTCCACGGAGGGCTCGTCGACGGCCTCTTCTCCAAGCTCTCGGAGGCGCAGCTTCGCGGACGGCCGCACCCGGGGGTCAACACCGTGGCGTGGCTCCTCTGGCACTCCGCGCGCATCGAGGACGTCGGAGTGAACCGCTTTCTCTCCGATCGGCCCCAGGCGCTGGACGAGGGATGGCTCGGACGTCTCAAGGTGCCACGTCGCGATGTCGGCACGGGCATGAGCGATGCCGAGGTGGACGAGCTGAGCCTGCGCATCGATCTGGAAGCGCTCCGCGGCTACTGGGAGGCGGTGACCACCCGGACGCTGGCCGTGGTCGAGACCTTGGAGGGCACGGATCTGGAAGCGCTGGTTCCGGGAGAGCGCGTCCGGAGCGTGGTGCTCGCGGAGGGCGTGGTGGCGCCCGGCGCCGAGTGGCTCACGGAGTTCTGGGCGGGCGGGCGAAGCCGCGCCTGGGTGCTCGCCCAGATGGCTCTCTTGCATCCTTTCGGTCACTACTACGAGGCTCGGGTCGCCGCCGGGCTCTGGGGAGTCCGCAGTCCATGAGGAGATGACCATGACCATTCGCTTCGATCCGAGCGGCCCCTACGAAGTCGAGGAGCGCGATGTCCCCTTTGCCCGGCCCGCGGGCATGGAGCTGCTCGCGCGCATCTACCGGCCGAAGGGAGATGCGGCGGCGCCGCTCGCCGCGCTGGTGGACGTTCACGGCGGCGCCTGGAACCGACTCGATCGCACCGTCGGTGTCCATCACGGCCGCGGCTTGGCCGCCAGTGGATTAGTCGTCATCTCGCTGGACTTCCGCCAGGGCCCGGACCATCAGCATCCGGCCGGGAGCGCGGACGTCGCCGCCGGGGTGCGATGGACGCGCGCCCACGCGCGCGAGCTCGGCGTCGATCCGGCGAAGATCGGCCTCATCGGTCAATCGAGCGGGGGGCAGCTCGCCCTCCTCGTCGCCCTCAAGCCCGGTGCTCCCGAGCATATCGGCACGCCGATCGTGTTGGCGAACGACGCCGTGGACAGCGCGCCCAGCGACGATTCCGTTGCCTTCGTGCTCGCCCTCTATCCCGTGGCGGATCCGCTGGCCCGCTACCGCTACGTTCTCGGCCGCGAGGCCGAGCCGCCCGTGTCCGGCTTCGAGCCGCAGAGACTGATCGCGTCCCACCGCGCCTACTTCAAGGACGAGGCGGCGATGGCGGAGGCGAGTGTCACGCGGATTCTCGAGGAGGGCATGGCGGGCGCGCTGCCGCCCGCGTGGGTCGCCCAGCCCGATCTCGACGACAATGTGCCGGCTTCGATCACGGAGGCTTTCGTGCGCGCCTATGCGAGGGCGGGTGGTCAGATCGAGCGCGTGCACTTTCCCGGGGCCCGTCACGGCTTCATGCAGCGAGCGGGGGCGGACACCGACAAGGCCATCGCCCTCATGCGCGAGTTCATCGGCGGCCAGCTCTCGGAATCGAGAAGCTGAGCGAAGCTCACGTGCCGTCGATGCGTGTCGGCATCCTCATCCCCACTCGCGGCGTCATCATGCAGTCCGCGCAGCGGCCCCCCGTCGAGGAATGCTGGACCATGGCCCGCCTCGCCGACGAGGCCGGCTACGACGCCGTCTGGGTCGGCGACAGCGTGGTGGCCAAGCCGCGGCTCGAGCCGCTCACCACGCTCGCCTACATTGCCGGCATTGCTCCCCGGGTTCGACTCGGAACGGCCGTGCTCCTCCCCGCGCTGCGCCAGCCCGTTGTCCTCGCTCACCAGATCGCCAACCTCGACCAGATCTCGAAGGGCCGCGTGCTGCTCGGCCTCGGAGTGGGCTGGAGCCTGCCCTCCGCCGAGCGCGAGTGGGCGGCGTGCGGCATGGACCACAAGCGGCGCGCCCGTCGCCTGGAGGAGCACATCGAGATCTGGCGCATGCTCTGGCGCGGCGAGCCGGTGACGTATCAGGGCGACGGGGTGGAGCTGACCGATCACACCATCGGGCCGCTGCCCTGGCACGAGGCCGGGCCGCCCGTCCTGATCACCGCGGGAAATCGAGGCGAGATGCTCGCGGCCTCCTTCGACCGCTTCGGGCGCCTCGGGGACGGGATCATCACGACGTATGTCCACTACGACGAGTGCCGGCTCGTGCGCGAGCTCGGGGAAAAGGCGCTGGCGCGCTACGATCGCGCCCGCCCCGACTTTCCCCTCTGCGTGTACACCACGGTGCGGCTGGAAGAGGACGTGGCGACCGCCCAGCGCGTGACCACCGAGTTCCTCGCCACCTACTACGGGGGTGGTGTCCACGAGCGGGGCGCCATGGGCCTGGGCCCCCCCGACGCGGTTATCGCCTCCCTGAGCCGCTACGCCGAGGCCGGCGTCACGGACCTCTGCATCCGCTTCGTGGGCGACGATCAGCTCGCTCAGCTCGAACGCTTCACCGCGACCGTCTTGCCCTTCCTCCGCGCCTGACGCGGTCACGTTTCGTTGTGCCGGGCGGAACGTGACCAAGACCCATGCCCGGCCCCACATGTCCAACGACAACCCATCCTCGGAGGCGCAGTTCAAGACGCTGAAGTACCGGCCGGCCTTCCCGGAGCGATTTGGGTCTCACCCAACACCCTGGTGCGCCCGCACGCAGCATCGAATACCTGGCTATCCGACTTGCCCACGAGGACACCATCGCGTAGCCTGCCCTCGATCGTAGCGCGGTCGTAACGCCTTTGAGAGGGAAGGAGAGGCCGATGCGTCGGGGGGCAAAGCCTGGGAAGGCCAAGGTCGAACCCAAGCTGCCAGCCCCCAGTAAGTCGCTGAAGAACGAAGGCTCTAGGGTCCGCCAGCTTCAGAAGCGACTGGGGGAAGCGCTGAAGCGCGAGGCGGAGGCGTTCGAGCAGCAGACGGCGACGGCCGAAATCCTCCGGGTCATGAGCAGCTCACTAGCGCAGCTCCAGCCAGTCTTGGACGCCATTGCCGAGCGAGCGGCGCGCCTGTGTGATGCCTCGAACGTGACCATCATTCTCAGCGACGGTGAAGCTCTTCGCATGGAGGCTCACTACGGACCGCTCGCCAGGCAAATCGGAACAAAGCTGCCGATCGATCGCAGAACCGTCTCAGGGCGAGCGTTCATCGAGGGGCATCCGCTTCACGTGGATGACCTGTCGGAAACGGCCGACTTCCCTCTGGGCAGGCAGATGGCTGCGCGCCTCGGGATTCGGTCATTCCTCGCAGTTCCGCTTGTTCGAGAGGCCGTGCCGATTGGCCTGATAACGATGCAGCGAACAGAGATCCGCCCCTTTTCAGAAAAGCAGATCGAGCTGCTGAAGACCTTCGCCGACCAGGCCGTCATCGCCATCGAGAACGTGCGGCTCTTTACCGAGCTGCAGCAGAAGAACGAGGCGCTCACTCAGGCGCACGCCCAAGTCAGCGAATCCCTCGAGCAGCAGACGGCGACGAGCGAGATCCTGGGCGTTATCTCGAGCTCCCCCAGCGATCTGGCTCCGGTGTTTGACACCATCCTTGAGAGCGCCCTGCGTCTCTGCGACGCCGACCTCGGTCTCCTCTTTCTCTACGACAGCGACGGGTTCCGGCTGGCGGCGGAGCGTGGCGCAACGCCCGCCTTCGTCGAGTATCTGCGTGTCCGACGCCACCCTGGTCCGCGCACCGGCCTCGGCCGGCTCCTTATTGAGAAGAGCCCCGTCCAGATCGAAGACTTGATCCAGGACATCGCGTATCAGGAGCAGGACCCCCTTCGCGTGGAGAGCGTCAAGCTCGGGGGTGTGCGCACATGGCTCGGGGTGCCGATGCTGAAGGAGAGCAGTGTGATCGGGGCGATCGCGATTTATAGGCGGGAGGTCCGCCGGTTTGCCGACAAGCAGGGAGACCTGCTGATGACCTTCGCCAACCAGGCGGTGATCGCCATCGAGAACGTCCGCCTCTTCAAGGAGCTGGAGGCGCGTAATCGCGACCTCACCGAGGCCCTCGAGCAGCAGACGGCGACGGCTGAGATCTTGCGCGTCATCAGCCGGTCGCAGACCGACGTCCAGCCGGTCTTCGATACGATCGTCAGAAGCGCCGTGAGGTTGTGCGACGGGATCTTCAGCACGCTCTTTCAGTTCGACGGCGAGATGCTCCATCTCGTTGCCGCACACAACCTCACCCCCGAAGCTCTCACGGCGCTGCATCGCCTATATCCGGGACGCCCAGCCCGGGCCCTTGTGGCAGGGCGGGCGATCCTCGAGCGCGCGGTGATCCACATTCCCGATGCCGAACTCGAACCGGACTCCCGGCAGCGAGACATTGCCCGTGCAGTCGGCTGGCGAAGCGCCCTCATTGTCCCAATGCTGCGACAGGGCGCCCCCATGGGCGTGATCACGGCGGCGCGTGCCGAGCCCGGACCGTTCTCGGACAGCGAGATCGGGCTGCTCAAGACCTTCGCCGACCAGGCCGTCATCGCCATCGAGAACGTGCGCCTCTTCAAGGAGCTCCAGGCGCGGACGGGCGAGCTGACCCAGTCGGTCGAGCAGTTGACCGCGCTGGGCGAGGTCAGCCGGGCCGTGAGCTCGACGCTGGACGTCGAGACGGTGCTCGACACGATCGTCTCGCGTGCCAGCCAGCTGGCAGGCGGTGCCGGCTGCTCGATCTTCGAGTACGACGAGGCGGCCGAGCAGTTCGAGCTGCGCGCCGCCCACCACGACGACCCGGAGTTCGTCGAGGCCCTCCGGGCGGCACCCCTCCGGAAGGGCGAAGGGCTCACGGGGCGCGCGGCCGAGATGCGCGAGCCTATCCAGATCCCCGACATCACCCAGCCTGGGGCCTACCAGAGCAGTGTGCGGGACACCCTCGTCCGGTTCGGTTACCGGGCGCTCCTCTCGGTGCCCTTGCTCCGTGAGGACCAGATCATCGGCAGCCTGTCGTTCAACCGGAAGGCGCCGGGTGAGTTTCCCCCGGAGGTCGTGGACGTCCTGAAGACCTTCGCCACCCAGTCCGCCCTGGCCATTCAGAACGCCCGGCTCTTCCGGGAGATCGCGGACAAGAGCGCCCAGCTCGAGGCGGCCAGCCGGCACAAGTCGGAGTTTCTCGCCAACATGTCGCACGAGCTGCGCACGCCGCTGAACGCCATCATCGGGTTCTCGGAGATCCTGGCCGAGAAGATGTTCGGGGACATCAACGAGAAGCAGACGGAATACCTCCAGGACATCCTGGAGTCGGGACGACATCTCCTCTCCCTCATCAACGATATCCTCGATCTCTCGAAGATCGAGGCGGGGCGCATGGAGCTGGAGTGGGCGGAGTTCAACCTGCCGAACGCCCTCGAGAATGCCCTGATCCTGGTGCGAGAACGGGCGAGCCGGCGTGGGATCAGGCTGGGACACACCATCGACGAGCGGCTCGGTGCGATCGGCGGCGACGAGCGGAAGGTGAAGCAGGTCCTCTTGAACCTCCTGTCCAACGCCTTGAAGTTCACGCCCGAAGGGGGACGGGTCGACGTCCGCGCCGATCTGAACAACGATGTGGCGGAGGTGTCCGTAACGGACACCGGCGTGGGCATCGCCCCCGCGGATCAGGACGCGGTGTTCGAGGAGTTTCGGCAGGTGGGCACCGCGGACAAGAAAGCGGAAGGCACCGGGCTCGGGCTGGCCCTCTCACGGAAGTTCATCGAGCTCCACGGCGGAAAGATCTGGGTGAAGAGCCAAGTGGGGACCGGCTCGACCTTCATCTTCACGCTTCCGGTGCGTCGTGAGGAATGAGCCGATCCCGCTACAGTAGACTCACGAGCCCCGTGTCTCATTCTTGTTGACAGGTGTCGTGCCCCCTGCCCTGCCCAGTCCAGCACTGTCGGCAGGCATCCGTTGAGCGCAGGACGAGCGATTGTTGAAGTCTTAGGAGCGCTGAAGCGCGCGGCGCACCTCGGCCAGACGGGAGAGGGAGCCGAGGACCTTGGCGTGGTCGTTGGTCAGGTGGCGGACGATGATGTCCGTGTAGCCGAGGGGTGCCAAGGCGCGGAACTTCTCCACGACCTGTTCGACCGAGCCCCACACGAGGGCGGCCGGGTCGAAGCCTCGATAGCCGGCCTTGACCACGGCCTGACCGACCGCGTCCGCCTCTGCCGCTGACTCGCCCACGTAGATGTCCCGTCTGACGGCCACGGCGGTCGGTTTCTTGCCGTACTTGGCGCACCCATCCAGGTACCAGCCGATCTGTTCGCGCGCTTTCTCGAAGGTGAGCCCGGGGGAGGCAAGCCAGCCGTCGGCGATGCGCGCGGCGCGATCGATGGCCGGACGGACGCTGGCACCGATCCAGTACTCCACGGGCTCGGCGGGCCGGAGGGCGACCTGGGCGTTCTCTACGACGAAGCGCCCTTGCGAGGACACGGTCTCTCCGGCGAGGAGACGCTTCACGAGGTCGAAGGATTCTTCGAAAGCGGATGGACGCTGCTTGATGTTGGCGCCCATGGCGAGGAACTGCGCCTGGCCATCGCCCAGGCCGCACTGGAAGATGAAGCGGCCGCGCGCGATGGCGGCCAGCGTGCCGACCTGCTCGGCGATGAGCACGGGGTTCCACAGGGGGAGGAGAAAGAGGCAGCCGGCGGGCCTATCATTCCACTCCGCGAGCAGTCGCCCCATCATGGGCACGTTCTGGTAGTACACGCCCGGCGTCGCGTGGTGATCGCCCACGAACAGGGAATCGAGCCCCGCCGCCCGCGCGGCGGTCGCGCGCTCGATCATCCACCGCGCGCCTTCGCGAGGATCCTTGACGGTGTGGCTGCTCGTGAGCGAGATGCCGAGTCTCATCGCGATCCTCCGACGGCGTGCCGCACCGCTTGGGTGGTTATGGGAAGCTCGGTGAACCGATGCCCGGTGGCGTCCCTCACGGCATTGGCGATGGCCGCGGGCGCGGCCACCACCGGCGGCTCGCCCACGCCCTTGGCGCCGAAGGGACCGTGCTCTGACGGCACCTCGACCAGCACCGCGCGCACGGGCGGCACCTGCTCGCTGCCCGGCATGGCGTAGTCCATGAAGGTGGCCGAGAGGAGCTGGCCCTCTGGGTCATAGCTCATGCGCTCGAGAAGGGCCCAGCCGAGTCCCTGGGCCGTGGCCCCCTGGATCTGCCCCTGGATGGCCGCGGGGTTGAGGGCGCGGCCCACGTCCTGGACGACGACGTGATCGACCACGCGCACGTGTCCCGTGTCCGTGTCCACCTCGACCTCGGCCAGGTGCGCCGCGAAAGCCGGCGAGCGCACGATGGTCGCCGTGGAGCCGCGGCCGTAGACGGGCTCGTACTTGCCGCCGAACTGCATGGAGGCCTTGGCGAGCTCGGCGATGGGCACGGCCTTGCTCGGCGTGCCGCGCACCTGAATGGCGCGGTCGACCATCTCGAGGTCCTCCACGGCCGCTTCGAGATGCCTCGCGGCGATAGCGAAGAGCTGCTCGCGCGCGTCCCGCGCCGCCTTCTCCACGGCCGCGCCGACGGTGTAGGTGATCTTGCTCCCGCCGCTCGAGCCCGCATACGGCGCCGCCTCGGTGTCCGGATTGACCACGCGGATGAGCGCGGGGTCCAGACCAAAGGCTTCCGAGGCGATCTGAGCGAAGGTGGTATTGGTGCCGCTCATGTCCACCGTGCCCACGATGATGGACAGGGTGCCGTCGCGCTCCAGCCGGCACACCGCATTGGCGGGCTCTATCCCGCCCATCCAGCCGCCGAGCGCTACGCCAATGCCGCGCTTGACCCGCCCCTGTGCCGGCGCGGCCACCTTGCGCAGATCGCGCTCTAACTTGAGCCTCTCGAGGCACGTGCGCAGCCCGATGCGCGGCCACTTGTTGCCATTGGCCATCAGGTCGCCTTCGGCGGAGGCATTGAGGAGGCGGAAGTCCAGCGAGTCCATGCCGAGCGCGCGCGCCATGTCGTCCATCTGCGACTCGAGGGCGAAGGCGGCCTGGACGGCGCCCGGGGCGCGATAGGCGCCATTGCCGGGCTTGTGGGTGAGCACCTCGTAGCCGCGGATGTCCATGTGGGGCAGT